>JBIKOZ010000030.1:0-9469 GCA_044357745.1 Limnohabitans sp.
ACGGTTGAGGTCAATGCCACTTTGACCAATGAAGTCTTCGTGCAAAGATTTACCCGCGTCTTCTTCCAAGTGCGCGCGCACCAAGCGAACGGTTTTCTTTTCGTCCCCGACAAAGAAAGACACCTCGCCGCCTTGCACCACAGGGATTTCAAACTGACTGATTTGATAGCCTTTGGGCAGGTCGGGATAGAAATAATTTTTGCGTGCAAAAATGCTTTTTTCTGCAATGTGCGCGCCCACCGCCAAGCCCAATTCAATGGCCCGCTCTACAGCGCCTTTGTTCATGACGGGCAGTGTGCCTGGCAATGCCAAATCAACCGCACACGCTTGCGTGTTGGGCTCTGCACCAAACGCCGTCGGTGCGCGGCTGAAAATTTTGCTTTGTGTCGAAAGTTGCGCGTGGGTTTCAAAGCCAATGACCACTTCGTAGCCTTGGACCCTCAGAGATTTTTGTTTTGTGCTCATTTTGCGCCTCCTGGTTGACGGAGGTGAAAGTCAGTGGCTTGCTGCAAGCGGTGTGCGGCATTGAGCAACTGCGCTTCTTTGAAATAATTGCCAATGAGCTGCAAGCCCACAGGCATGCCCTCTTCGCCAAAACCTGCAGGCACGCTCATGCCTGGCAAGCCCGCCAAAGAAGCAGGCAGCGTGAAAATATCAGCCAAGTAATTGGCCACAGGATCGTCGGCTTTCTCTCCCAACTTCCAAGCCACTGTAGGTGCTACGGGACCCGCAATCACATCACAAACTTTGAAGGCTTGCTGAAAGTCATCAGAGATCATGCGGCGAATTTTTTGCGCTTGCAGGTAGTACGCATCGTAATAACCATGCGACAACACATAGGCACCCGTCATGATGCGGCGCTTCACTTCTTCGCCAAAACCTTCAGCGCGGGAGCGCTTGTACATCGACACCAAGTCGGTGTAGTCCTTGGTGCGATGGCCAAACTTCACGCCATCAAAGCGACTCAAATTACTGGACGCTTCTGCAGGCGCAATGATGTAGTAAACCGGAATAGAAAGCTCGGTGCGCGGCAAGCTGATGGGCACCAACTTAGCACCCAGTTTTTCATATTCTTTGAGCGCCGCGTCAACCGCTGCTCGCACGCCAGGCGCCAAGCCTTCGCCCAAAAATTCTTTGGGAATGCCGATGCGCAAACCATCTAGTGACGCGTTTAAATCGCGCGCGAAGTTTTCTGCGGGCACATCGAGCGAGGTGGAATCGCGGTCAAGGTCTGGGCCGCACATGGCCGACAACATGAGTGCGCAGTCTTCTGCGGTGCGCGCCATGGGGCCGGCTTGGTCCAAGCTGGATGCGTAGGCAATCATGCCGTAGCGCGATGCACGGCCATAAGTTGGCTTGATGCCCGTGATACCGCAAAAGCTTGCGGGTTGGCGAATTGAGCCCCCGGTGTCGGTCCCGGTTGCAGCAGGCACCAAGCGTGCGGCTACTGCCGCAGAACTACCGCCTGACGATCCACCTGGCACACGTGAAGTGTCCCAAGGGTTGGTGACCCGTTTGTAGGCCGAGTTTTCATTGGACGAGCCCATGGCGAATTCATCGCAATTGAGCTTTCCCACATTAACCATGCCAGCGCCGCCAGCCTGAACGCCCAACTTGCGCACCACGGTGGCATCAAAGGGTGAGCGATAGCCCTCCAAAATCTTGGAGCCCGCAGTGGTGGGGAAGTCGGTGGTAACAAAAATATCTTTGTGCGCCATGGGCACGCCGGCCATTGCCCCAGCCGTGCCTGCCGCCAACTGCGCGTCGGCTTCCTTGGCTTGCGCCAGCGTGGCTTCTGGGTTGAAACTTAAAAAAGCCCCGGAGGTGTCAGCCTGGCTGCGCACCAAAAAGTGTTGGGCGACCTCTGTAGCGCTGATTTTTTTGGTGCGAAGTTGGTCCGCCAGTGCCGCAACGCTCATGTCATGTAATGCAGTCATGCGGGCCCCTTATTCAATCACTTTGGGAACCAAAAACAGGCCGCGCTCTACAGCGGGAGCGCTTTGTTGGTTGGCTTCACGCTGGTTGGGCTCACTGGCAATGTCCTCGCGCAAACGCAGCGCCACCGCCTGAATGGTGGCAATGGGATGCGGCAAGGGCTCGACGCCAGTCGTGTCTACAGCGCGCATGACTTCCACCATAGAGAAAAATCCATTGATTTGGTCCAACATGCGCTGGCCCTCCTCGGGCTGGAGCTCTAAGCGGGCCAGGTTGGCAATTCGGTCGATGTCGAGTGCGGTTAAGGACATAAAAAGTAACTCTTTACAGGCGCTTGAAGTCCACAAATTTGGGGACTCAATTCGCATTTTTTTCAAGTGATCGGTTATTATCGTGTGTTCTCTGCTAGCACTTCAAAAAAGCCAGCTCAAGCCCACAATTTACACCCTTCAATGCCCCCCTAACTGCAGGCTTGCAAGCCGCAAGCCGTCAGTTGATTAGGATTAGTTATGTTCAGCTCGTTTCGCCGTTATTTTTCTACCGATTTGGCCATTGATTTGGGCACTGCCAACACCCTCATCTTTGTGCGCGACAAAGGCATCGTTCTAGACGAGCCCTCCGTCGTGGCCATCCGCCACGAAGGCGGCCCCCAGGGGAAAAAAGTGTTGCAAGCTGTTGGCCACGAAGCCAAGTCCATGTTGGGCAAGGTGCCAGGCAACATTGAAGCCATCCGCCCCATGAAAGATGGCGTGATCGCCGACTTCACGGTCACCGAGCAAATGCTCAAGCAGTTCATTCGCATGGTGCACCCCCGCAGCACCTTTCGGCCCAGCCCCCGCATCATCATTTGCGTACCTTGTGGCTCTACCCAAGTTGAGCGCCGTGCCATTCGCGAATCTGCCTTAGGCGCAGGCGCTTCTGAGGTCTACCTCATTGAAGAACCCATGGCCGCAGCCATTGGTGCAGGTTTGCCAGTGTCCGAAGCGTCGGGCTCCATGGTGGTCGACATTGGCGGTGGCACCACCGAGGTGGGCGTCATCTCATTGGGCGGCATGGTCTACAAAGGCAGCGTGCGCGTGGGCGGCGACAAGTTCGACGAGGCCATCATCAACTACATCCGCCGCAACTACGGCATGCTCATTGGCGAACCCACCGCCGAAGCCATCAAGAAA
Organism: Limnohabitans sp.; assembly: GCA_044357745.1. Taxonomy (GTDB): domain Bacteria; phylum Pseudomonadota; class Gammaproteobacteria; order Burkholderiales; family Burkholderiaceae_C; genus Limnohabitans_A. The sequence goes on from JBIKOZ010000030.1 coordinate 3,108, forward strand.
AACATCGGATCTGCCTTCCCAGGCAGCGAAGTTCGCGAAATGGAAGTCAAAGGTCGCAATCTGTCTGAAGGTGTGCCCCGCAGCTTCACCATCAGCAGCAACGAAATTTTGGAAGCGCTCACCGATCCTCTGAACAACATTGTGTCTGCCGTCAAAACAGCGCTTGAGCAAACGCCACCCGAGTTGGGCGCCGACATCTCCGATCGCGGCATGATGCTGACTGGCGGCGGCGCTTTGCTGCGCGACCTCGACCGCTTGCTGTCCGAAGAAACCGGCTTGCCGGTCTTGGTGGCTGAAGATCCACTCACCTGCGTTGCACGCGGCTGCGGCATGGCGCTCGAACGCATGGACCGACTGGGTAGCATCTTCACCAGTGAATAACGCTGGCGCAATTCATGGCGCTGGAGTCTCTTGACCGCTCACCCCCACCTTTTTTCAGGGTGGGCTTTGCGCCCCTGACCAAGCTCATTTTCTTCAGCGCCTTGTCGGTGCTATTGATCTATGGGGACAAGCAACTTCAATTCACACAACCCATTCGGGCGGGGCTTTCCACACTCATCTTGCCTGTTCAATGGCTGGTCTTGCAGCCAGGGCAGGTTGCAGCCTCTGTTGGTGACTATTTTCAAAACCTAGATCAAGCACAAAAAAATTTACAGGCGGCCCAACTCAAGGTACTGCAACAATCTGCGCGCTCACAACAAGTTGAACAACTCGAGATTGAAAATCAAAGTCTTCGGCAGCTTTTAGATTTGAAATCTACCGTGGCGACTTCGTCTCAAGTGGCTGAAGTTTTATTTGATGTCCCCGATCCCTACAACCAGCGCATCGTGATCAACAAAGGTCAAGTCAAAGATGTGGCATTGGGCTCACCCGTCATTGATGCAGGGGGTGTTGTGGGTCAGGTCACACGCGTTTATCCGCTGACCGCCGAAGTCACTCTGCTAACTGATCGCGATCAAAGCATTCCGGTGGTCAATGGCCGCACCGGTGCACGCAACATCGCCAGTGGCGATATTTTGGCCGGTGTGCCTCGCATCGAATTAAAATTTGTACCCGCCGGTGCCGATGTCAAAGAAGGCGACTTGTTAACCACCAGTGGCATTGATGGCGTCTACCCTGCGGGCTTGCAAGTGGGGCGCATCAGCCACATCGAGCGACGTGTCGATATTTCGTTTGCGCGCATTCATGCCAGTCCTTTGGCAGCGCTCCAAGGTCGGCATGTCTTGGTCTTGCAGCCGACAGGCATCACCTCGCCGGTCAAAGGAAAAGCGCCATGATCATTGAACGCCGCCAGGCCTTGCTGCTGCCTGTTAGCCCTTGGTTCATCGTCATCAGTTTGATTGTGTCCTTGTTGCTGAGCATGTTGTCAGGTCTGATGCATGCCTTGTGGTTGCCTGATGTATTGGCCGTCACCATTTTCTTTTGGGGCATTCACCAGCCCCGCAGAGTGGGGATGTTGATTGCCTTCATTTTTGGTTTATGGATGGACGCTCAGCAGTCGTCTTTGATGGGGCAACATGCGCTGTGCTATGTGGTGCTGAGCTATTTCGCATTCAGCATGCACAGGCGCTTGCTGTGGTTTCCCATCAAAGAGCAAATGATTCAAATCTTGCCATTTTTTATTTTGTCGGACGCGCTTGGGTTGATCATTCGACTCAGTACAGGCGATGAATTTCCTGGGTGGTCATTGCTGCTCTCGCCTTTCATGAAAGCTCTTTTATGGCCGTTGGCAAACTTTATTTTGCTAGCGCCGCAGCGTCGGGCGCATGACCCAGACGCCAACCGTCCCATCTAAGCCATGGCCTTGCACCTCCCCTCGTTAAGCGAGTTGCGCAACACAGAGTTTGAGATCTTTAAATTTCAAACCCGTGTGATCGTGCTGCAGGGCCTGGTTCTTGTGTGCTTTGTACTTCTTGGCATTCGCCTTGTGTATCTTCAAGTCATTCGCCATGAAGATTTACTGGCGCAAGCTGAAAACAATCGCACGGCCATTCTTCCCACCGTACCCAACCGCGGCACCATCCTTGATCGCAATGGCGTGGTGCTGGCCAATAACTACTCTGCTTACACTTTAGAGATCACGCCCTCACGCGTGAAGGATTTGGAAGCCACCATCGACAGCCTCTCAGAGATCATTGACATTCCCATGCGCGACAGGCGGCGTTTCAAACGCATGCGGGAAGAGTCAAAAAACTTTGACTCACTGCCCATTCGTTCAAGACTGACTGACGAAGAGGTTGCCAAATTCACAGCGCAACACTTTCGGTTTCCGGGTGTTGAAATCAAAGCACGCCTTTTCAGAAACTACCCCTATGGTCATTTGGCCAGCCACGTGGTGGGCTACATCGGGCGCATCAATCAAAAAGAAAAAGAACAACTCGAAGACAGTGATGACGATGGCAATTACCGCGGCACGCAGTACATCGGCAAGCTCGGCGTGGAGCAAGGTTACGAGCGAGAACTGCATGGCATCACTGGCGTGCAAGAAGTGGAGACATCCGCTGGGGGTCGCGCTGTGCGAAGGCTCGCCAGCAAACCCGCCACCCCTGGACAAAATGTAGTGCTCTCAATCGACATCAAATTGCAAAAGATGATTGAGGACCTCTATGGCAATCGGCGCGGTGCATTGGTCGCGCTGGATCCGCGCACGGGTGAAATTTTGGCCTTTGTCAGTAAGCCCACATTTGATCCCAATTTATTTGTTGACGGTATCGACAGCGAGAGCTGGAAAATGCTGAGTGAATCGATTGACAAGCCTCTCCTCAATCGCGCGCTGCGTGGCACCTATCCGCCTGGCTCCACTTACAAACCTTTCATGGCATTGGCTGCGCTTGAAACGGGCAAACGCAGTGCCAGCGACATCATCAATGATGCGGGCTCTTGGACCTATGGCGGGCACACCTTTCGAAGTCATGGCGATGCAGGCTTGGGTCCTGTCGACATGGTGAAGTCCATTGTGCTTTCAAGCAATGTTTACTACTACTCCCTGGCCAATGTCATGGGTGTAGACACCATTCATGACTTTATGAAACCGATGGGTTTTGGCCAAATCACAGGCATCGATTTACCGGGCGAGTTGCGTGGCACCTTGCCCAGTACAGAATGGAAAAAGAAAAACTATAAAAAACCGGAGCAACAGCGATGGTATGGCGGCGAAACGATTTCGCTTGGCATTGGTCAGGGCTACAACGCATTCACCATGTTGCAATTGGCCAATGCAACAGGCATCGTGGCCAATGGCGGCATCTACAACAAGCCGCGACTGGTCATGGCCACACAAGATCCCATTCAGAGGGTTGATCGCGGCGTGATGAGCGAGTCCCCCGTTAACTTAGGTTTCAAACCAGAGAACGTAGCGGTTATCAAGCAAGGCTTAATCGGTGTTGCCAAGGAAGGCACCTCTGCACGCGTATTTGCAGGCGCCCCTTATCAAAGCGCAGGAAAAACTGGCACGGCTCAAGCCGTGACCATTGGTCAAAAAGAAAAGTACAACGCCAGCAAACTTGATGAGCATCAACGCGATCATGCGTTGTACATGGCTTTCGCACCGGCAGACAATCCACAGATTGCGCTGGCCATTGTGGTCGAAAATGCAGGCTTTGGCGCTGCGCAGGCGGCGCCTATTGCCAGGCGGGTGTTTGATTATTGGTTACAAGGCGACTACCCCAGCATGGAAGACATTGAGGCCTCCCAAAAGGGCATGGCCAGCACGCCGCTTGGTGTCCGCCGCCGTAAAGCAGACATTCAACTGATTCCAAGTGAAGGCGTCACGGGCTTGATGGGAAATCGGTAAGCCCATCAAGGTGGGACTTTTTCCCCATCCGCTTCAATCAAGCGCCGCGTCATTTGCCGCAACAGCAAGATGATTAAAAAAGTGCCCGTCATGTCGCCAATGAGCATGGCCAAAACACCGTCGACAAAGTCAAAAGTTTCCCGGTTCCAATAAAGCACCAATTGATTCAGACTGCTGTTGAGGCAAGCGAAGACGATGCCCATCAACACGATCTGTCGCATCGTGACACCGCTTAAATCTTCTTTGACGCCAAAATTCTTCACAAAGAAGACTCTTGCCAAAAGAGGTGCCAGTCCATTGATGAACGCCAATTCAAAGCCCATGGCGAATTGATTTGGAAATGTGAAAACAACAGCCGCGACCAAGTAAGCGACGCCGACGCCAAGAGCGCCCACCCATCCCGCGATCAGTACCAACAAAAATTGACACCCGCTAGGCAAATGCACCCAATCCATACCAGGCACTGAGTTGAAAAACGATGTCAAGGTACTGTTGATGAAATCAATCAACCCATAGACAGTCACAACCAATAAAAATGTTCCCAGCTTGCTTGTCAGTATTTTTTTGATCATCGAAAACAGTTTTGCCAAGCAATTATTTATTCTAAAAGCTTATGAATATTAAATATTGTAATTCTAATAGCGGCCTTGCTGGCCAAGGTCTATCGCTTGAATTTAGACCAGGGATGCCTTCACAAGGGCTTTGGAGAGGGTGTTGATGTACTGATGACCTTCGGCCGTCAGCTTGAGGTATTTGGAACGTCGGTCGTCGGTGTCTGTCGATGTGCAGACATACCCGGATCGCCGCAACAACATCAAGTGCTTGTGGATGGTGGATGGTGGCAGGCGAAGCCAAAGACTTCTGGGTAATTAAGTTTCTGACAGTTAAGGGATGCGATTGAAATTCATTCAAAGCAATTTCATCCAATATCAACCTAGAGAGGTGGCTTATCTTGGGATACTTATCAGAAGCAACAATGGCTTTTACCAAGTTGACGAAATTGAGATAAGGGTTCACTAATGCTCCTTGAACTTCCGGACATTGCTAATGCGTATCAATTTTCTTGAACCCCCGACTGTATGACACTTTGTTCGGCCTTTGCGGGTCAAGGCTCAGGAAGATTCAGCAATTTAGATGAAATCAATATCGCTGGAACTAAAAACAAAATGTGGTGCGGCTGGCGGGGATCGAACCCACGACCCTTGGCTTCGGAGGCCAATACTCTATCCACTGAGCTACAGCCGCGCCTGATTCATTGCTGAGGATCGAGGTCGATTATGGCACGCGCCCCCCTATTTCATGGATTCCAAAGGACAACCCAAAGGTCTCGGAGGTTATAATTGAAAGTTAATTCCGATCAACCGGACACCCCATTTCACTAGAGATTCATTGAGGACGCTATGAGCGACAACAGCCACGATCAAGCCCACGAAGACCACACTGGCCCGGTCAAAACACCTAAGCAAATGTTGATGTTGAGCTTTGCCTCTTTCGTCATTCCGGTTTTCATCATCATTGGCCTGGTTTACTACGTCACTTTGGCCAACAAAACGGCTCCTGGTGGTGACACCGAACGCACTGTTGCTGAACGCATTCAAAAAGTAGGCGCCGTTGAAATTCGCGATGCCAACCGCCCCATGAAGGCTGGTCAAGAGGTTTACAAGGCGCAATGTGCTGCCTGCCACGACGCCGGTCTCGCAGGTGCTCCCAAGTTTGCAGATGCAGGTGCATGGGCACCTCGCATCAAAACGGGTTACGAGGCTTTGGTGAATTCTGCGCTGAAAGGCAAAAACGCCATGGGCGCACAAGGTGGCGGTGACTATAGCGACCTCGAAATTGGCCGTGCTGTTGCCTACCTAACAAACTCTGCGGGCGGCAAGTTCAAAGAGCCAGAAGCACCTGCTGAGAAAAATTAACGCAAAACGCACAGCCCCTTGAATGCGGACTTGCTTCTCAAACCGCTCGATGCAAATCAGAGCGGTTTTTTATGCGCCGCGTCCGGGCTGATGATGTAGCCAAATTGATGTGGCATGTCTGCCGCATTCAAAGACACTAGAGGCCACAAGCCCTGCTCCAAACCCTCTGCTGCTTTGGCAACATCAAGTGTATGAAGCAAGCCAAAACCCATGGCTGTTTGAAAATACACACGCCCTGCTTCATCGGTGTAACAAATTTGAGCTTGCGTTTCTGCGCCAGTTTGCGCCGTCAGTTTGAAATCTGAAGACATTCGCCAAACAAAGGGCGTTGCTGCTAACTCCACATAAACACGCTGCGGCCCATTTTGAAAAAACCAGGCACCCGTTGAATCTGCCGCGTAGTTGCGGTGAATGAACTCAATCAATTTTTCATGGTGCAGCAAGGATCCTTTGGCGCCAGGCGCACCGCTTTGAAAGCTGCCAAAAGCCTGCGCGGGGTCATCTCTGAGGTACCAATGTCCACGCTCATCCAAGCCCAGCCAACCATAACAGTTGGGCACGTTGGGCCACTTGGCCATGGCTTGTCTGACAATATCGTCCATGCTTTGGATCTTAGTGGATGTGCTGCAACAACCATTGGCCCACGGCTTTCG
>JBIKOZ010000002.1:0-21481 GCA_044357745.1 Limnohabitans sp.
TCCCAATTTAAAGCTTGGCGTGGGCTCACATGCAGCATCTTTTCAAGACCGACCAGCCACCGCGCGAACTGCTTGGTTCAAGGAATTGGCGCCGGCATAAGGCAAGGCCAGGTATTGCGCGCCCATGACTTTGGCCAGATTTTTAGCAGCATCTTGTGCTTGGGGCGAGGTGTCCACCAGCAAGGTGCTGAAGCCTCTCAAGCGCATTTCTGTGGCCGCCGCCAAAGCGTCCGTCGCAGCCTGCGCGCGGCCCGGGCGGCCATCCCGCGCAATATTGCCTTTGCCGTCCGTGAGCAACACCACAATGGGTGTCTCACCTTTTTTCCTCAACTGATCTGCCAGCAGGATCGATGCATCAATGGCATGGGCCAGCGGCGTACCACCACCGCCAGGCAAACCGGCCAAGCTGCGTTTGGCGCGTGCCAAAGAGCGTGTCGGCGGCAAGATCAACTCAGCCGTTTGACCTCTGAATGCCAGCACGGCCACACTGTCACGCCGCACATAACAGTCCGCTAACAACAGCTCTACGGCGCCTTTCGCCTCGGCCAAACGATTGAGTGCAGAGGAGCCGGAAGCGTCGACCACAAACACCGTGGTGGTCTGCCCCGATTGACGAAAGCGTGTGACATGGAAGTCTTCTTTGCGCACCACAATGCGCTGTTTCTGGCCTTCAGACGGGGCTTGCTGTCGCTGCCGAAGTTTTTGCCAAGGCGCTGCGGCCCTGAGCGTTTCAAGCACATTGATGCGCTGCCCCGCTCGCGGCTCGCCTTTGCGTGCCCCAACGGGCCGGCCACGCAATGCATTTTTTTGCAGCGCGCCTGCGCTGCCAGAGGTGGGTGTTTTGGCGCGCTGCAACTGGCCAATTTTCAAACTCGCCAAGAGGCCAGAAGGGATGGCGGCGTGGGCGGCTTCAAGGACCAACTCGGCTAAATTTTCAGGCAGGCCAGGATCTTCGTTTTCCGGTTCTTCTTGATCGATCTCTGCATTGGACTCGTCCTTGTTCTCAGTATCTGGCGCCTCAGGTTCTGAGGGTGGCGCGGGCGGTGGCGCTTCAGTGTCTACCGGGGTGTCTTGCGCCTCATTCTCTGCGGGCGCTGCTGGCGGAAGTCGTGTTGCCCGAGGCGCAAGCACCAATCGCGCAGCGACGCCGGTGTGTTCTTCTTCGACCGTGTTGCTGCCCGCCAGTGCCGCCGCGGCCCGCGCCACGCGCACGGCAAAAACGCTGGCCCTGAGAGAGTCAATGCCGAGCGCCAATGCAGCGGCGCACAGGGCTTGCACAGCCTCGTCGTCTATCGTCACTTGTGACAAACGCTCGCGTGCATTTAGCACTTCTTGAGGTGTCCAATCGGGCCCTGCTTCGTCCTCGTCTTGCGCGCCCATCAGCAAGCGAAAGGCCAGTCGATCGGCCAGGCCCGCCGGCATTTGTTCGTCGTCGCTGGCGCCTTCATCCAGGGCCACCAAGCCCAAGCTGGTTTTGACCGATGTGTCTAAACCATCACGTTGTAAAGCCACCACGCCAGTGTCTAGCACGCTGCCAAAGCGGGCCGCAGAGGACAAGCTCATGCGCTCGGCCATGGCCAAAACCAACACGCCGCCATCGGCTTGCGACAGCAAACCTTGGAGGGCAATGGGCTTGCCCGCTTGCAGCGTAGCGCCCAAGTCAAGCCCGCCCAACAAGGCGGTGTCGTTGATGTTCAGGGGCACGCGCCGAAGCGGCGTTTGTGCTGGCAGCAGGCTTTTTAAAAGGGCCAGCCACTGATCTCGGTTATCACAGGCAGGCGATCGCAGCGCCACACCGCCCAAACCTACCGGGTCGACTGCAAAAAGTGCTGCGATGGTTGCGGCGTCGCCTTGCATAAGGTGTGTGCGAGGGGCTTGGCCGCCTAAGGTTTGAGCGCTTCAGGCTTGGGTGCCATCAGCTCTGCCAGTGCTCGCTCGACACGCGTCGAGGAGCCAGAATCATCGAGAGGATTGCGACGAAGTCGATGACGAAGCGCGGAAGGTGCAACTCGTATCAGGTGCTTTTGCGCTACCTTGGACGCACCTTGCAGAGCTGCTTCGGCCCGCGCTGCGCGAACCAAAGTAAGGTCGCCGCGCAAGCCATCGGTGCCTAAGCTCATGCACAGTTGGGCGGCAAACTCACGAGCTTCATCGGGAATGGCCACATCCGGTAAACGTTTGCGCGCAGCCACAATGCTGCGCCTGACGCGGTCGTCTTCTTTTTTCCACAGATCGGTAAAGGCTTGAGGGCCTTGCTCGAAGGCGTCTCGGCGTTTCACCACTTCTACGCGCTGTGCCAAGGTGTCGGGTGTTTTGACTTCCACAGATAATCCAAAGCGGTCTAGCAACTGGGGCCTCAACTCACCTTCCTCCGGATTGCCGCTGCCAATGAGCACAAAGCGCGCGGGGTGCCTCACACTCAGGCCTTCCCGTTCCACCACGTTTTCGCCCGAGGCGGCCACGTCAATCAGCAGATCGACCAAATGGTCTTCTAGCAAATTGACCTCATCGATGTACAAATAACCCCGATTGGCACGCGCCAACAGCCCGGGCTCAAACGCTTTCACACCTTGAGAAAGGGCGCGTTCCAAGTCAAGGGCGCCAACCACTCGGTCTTCAGTGGCGCCCAAAGGCAAGTCAACCACCGGCACACTGACCAAATGACTTTTTTGGGAGGAAGTTCCCGTTTTGCGCCATGCTGCCGCATTTGCCAAGCAGTCTGGGCACTTGGCATTTTCTGGGTCACAGCCATAGGGGCAACCCACCACAGCGCGCATTTTGGGCAGCAGGGCAGCCAAAGCTCGGACCGCGGTCGATTTGCCGGTACCGCGATCACCAAACACCAAAACGCCCCCGATGCTGGGGTCGATGGCGGTCAGCATGATCGCCAATTTCATGTCGTCTTGGCCAACAATGGCAGAGAAGGGGAAGGTCAAAGACATCTGATTCAATGAAAAGGTTAAAACGAGCCCGATGACAAAGTGTCAACTTAAAAAATTATACAAAGTGTCAATTTAACTTGACGTTTTGTCAAATCCAGTTAAATTATGCATTCATTGAACAGATATTGAGGCAAATGATGAATGCCCTGCTAGATTGGATTCAGTCCCCAGCGCAGCTCAGAAAACTATCCCGAGACAACTTGGCCCCTTTGGCCGCAGAGTTGCGGGAGCGTTTGATTCAGTCGGTGTCGCAAACAGGCGGCCATTTCAGCTCCAACTTGGGAACTGTCGAGCTCACAGTGGCGCTGCATTACGTTTTCAACACCCCTGAAGACCGTTTGGTCTGGGATGTGGGCCATCAAACCTACCCCCACAAAATATTGACGGGCCGAAACGGCCAAATGGGCAGCATGCGCCAATTGGGTGGTTTAAGCGGCTTTCCGCGCCGTGAAGAAAGTATTTACGACGCCTTTGGCACGGCCCACTCATCCACCAGCATTTCGGCCGCATTGGGTATGGCCATGGCCGCCAAACAAATGGGCAGCCGCCGCAAAGCAGTGGCCATCATTGGCGATGGCGCGCTCACGGCGGGCATGGCCTACGAAGCCTTGAACAATGCAGGCGCGAGTGATTGCAATTTGCTGGTGATTTTGAACGACAACGACATGTCCATCAGCCCACCGGTTGGGGCTTTGAACCATTATTTGCACGAGTTGATGAGCGGCCGGTTTTATGCCGACGCCAAAAAAATTGGCAAAGAAGTGTTGAAAAATGCGCCGCCTTTGTATGCCTTGGCACAAATGATTGAGCAGCAAACACAAAGCTTCATTCAGCCGCAAACCATGTTTGAAAATTTGGGCTTCGAGTACACGGGGCCCGTGGATGGTCATGATGTCGATGCAATGGTCGACACATTGAAAAGTTTGTACAACAAACCGGGGCCGCAGTTTTTGCATGTGGTCACGCGCAAGGGCAAGGGCTATGCCAAAGCAGAAGCCGATCCTGTGGCTTATCACGGGCCCAGTAAATTTGATCCTGTTGTGGGCATCGTGAGCGCCGCGGCGCCTGTCCCTGCAAAGCCAACGTTCACGCAAGTGTTTGGACAATGGCTTTGTGACATGGCGGCAAAAGATGAGCGCTTGGTAGGCATCACACCGGCCATGCGCGAAGGCTCGGGCATGGTGAGGTTCAGTCAACAGTATCCTCAACGCTATCACGATGTGGGCATTGCCGAACAACATGCGGTGACCTTTGCAGCCGGCATGGCCTGCGAAGGCTTGAAGCCTGTGGTGGCCATTTACTCAACCTTCTTGCAACGTGCATATGACCAACTGATTCACGATGTGGCCTTGCAAAACTTGCCCGTGGTGTTTGCACTTGACCGAGCTGGATTGGTTGGCGCAGATGGCCCCACACACGCCGGCATGTACGACATTGCTTTCACGCGTTGCATCCCCAACATGAGCGTTGCTTGCCCTGCAGATGAGGCCGAGTGCCGACAGTTGCTCAGCACCGCCTATGCGCAAGACCATGCTGTCACAGTTCGTTACCCCAGGGGTGCGGGTGTGGGTGCTCAAGTGGGCACTGACTTAGAAACATTGCCTTTTGCCAAAGCTGAAATCAGGCGCGAAGGACAAGGTGTGGCGTTGCTCGCATTTGGCCCACTGCTTTACGAAGCCCTCAAAGTGGCTGAAGGCATGAACGCCACGGTGGTCAACATGCGTTGGGCCAAACCCTTGGACGTTGAAACATTGAAAGAGATTGCCCTTTCACACGATCGCCTGGTCACGCTGGAAGATGCCACTCGAATGGGCGGTGCAGGCTCGGCCGTCATGGAAGCTTTGCAAGACATGGGCATTGTGATGCCTGTGTTGGTGGTGGGCTTTGAAGATGAATTCACTGAGCACGGTGATCCGCAGAAGTTGATGCAGCAATATGGCTTGACGGCACCTGGCATTCAAAAACGCATTGAAGAATATTGGCCTGATTTGAAGGCCGCACCTGTCCTGAGGGTGGTGGGCTAATGGCTGTTTGGACCTTAGGGCTGAATCACAGAACTGCGCCGATTGATTTGCGCGAACGCTTTGCGTTTGCCTCCGAGAGGTTGGACCAGTCTTTGAAAGGTTTGCGTCAAAGCTTTGCCACGCACAAAGAAGTCGCCATTTTGTCCACCTGCAATCGAACAGAAATTTACTGCGCTGGTGATGAAGTTCAAATTCCGCAAACCTTGAGCTGGTTGGCAGAAGCAGGTCAAACACAAGTAGACGTGTTGGCCTCGCACACCTATCGCTTTGAAGGCGATGCCTCTGCCAGGCATGCTTTCAGGGTTGCCAGTGGTCTTGACTCGATGGTCTTGGGTGAGTCTCAAATTTTGGGTCAATTGAAAGAAGCCGTTCGCATGGCCGGTGACTCGGGTGCCTTGGGTACCACCCTGAACCAATTGTTTCAGCGCTCATTTGCAGTGGCCAAGGAAGTCAGAAGCACCACTGAAATTGGCGCGCATTCCATCAGCATGGCCGCTGCTGCGGTGCGCTTGGCGGGCCGTATTTTTGAAAATATCAAAGAAACAAATATTTTGTTTGTAGGCGCTGGCGAAATGATTGAGTTGTGCGTGGCGCACTTTGCAGCCAAGTCGCCCAAAACAATCACGATTGCCAACCGCTCGGCAGAGAGAGCCGGACTGCTGGCGCAAGCTCATGGGGGACGAAGTATCTCTTTAGCAGATCTGCCAAAACGCTTGCATGAGTTTGACATCGTCATCAGTTGCACCGCCAGCACCTTGCCCTTGATTGGATTGGGGGCTGTTAAAAGTGCATTGCGCAAGCGAAAAAGCAAACCTATTTTCATGGTCGATTTGGCGGTGCCGCGCGACATTGAGCCCGAGGTTAAAGACCTTCGAGATGTGTACCTTTACACCGTGGACGATCTCACAGAAGTCATCAACAGCGGACAAGTTCACAGGCAAGCGGCTGTGCTTGATGCTGAAGTCATCATTGACGATGGCGTACAGAAATTCATGTCGTGGTTGGCGCATCGCAGCGAAGTGCCGCTGATTCAAGAGTTGAATTTTCAAGCAGACGCCTGGCGACAGGCTGAGGTATTGCGAGCGCGCAAATTGCTTGACAAGGGGCAGGGTATTGAAAGCGTTTTAGAGTCGCTTTCAATGGGCATGATGAAGAAAATGCTGAATGGCCCACTGCGTGAGTTGAATCACACAGAAGAGCCGCTGAGGGTCAAGGCTCGCGAGGCGGTTAAGCAGATGTTTTTGAGGCCTTAACAGAGCGCCTAAACAGATTCCGGATTAGCATGGATTAGGCTCAGTCGGCATTAGAATGCCTCCTATCTATGCAGATTTCCCCTGAACTTAGCGCAATACCGGCGCCATCCTCCCGAGGGCCCACAGTCCAATGGATCGGTGTCCAGTGGCAGGGGGGGTGTCCGACTTTAGCGTGTGTGAGACAAATAGGAGTACTTGATTAAAGGAGGGTTTTGGTTCATCTTTCAACCTAAGGAGTGAAGATGAAATTGAAATCTAATCAACCCAAGGCCTCTGCAGAGCAGGTGGTCAAAGACATCAGAAGAGCCACCAGGCGGCATTACTCGAGTTGCAAACGATCGACAGCCCTGAAAAAAATTTCAGGGCTGGGGTTTGAAGTCTGATCTTTGAAGCCACTCATGTATCAAGTGGATTCTAGTGCCCCCAACATCAGGTCATACGGCCGATGGCACAACTCACGAATGATTTGGCATTGGTAATACCTGCTTCTAGGCCTGCGACCGAGCCTTTTTCTGGGTAGCCCATGGCGCGCAACTTATCAATCACCGCTTGTTTGATGGACGCTTCGCCAGAGAAACTGACCAATTGCTTTTCACGGTCAATGGTCAATTCAGCGACTTTGGCAACGCTGTTGATGCCTTTGACAATCGAATTTTCGCAGCCACCGCATTTGATGTTTTCAACTTCAATTTGAAAAGTTTGAGTCATTTTGTGTTCCTTTCAGAAGCCCCGCTGCCTTCAAAGAACGGCGGTAGGGTGTGAGTATGCACTTTCAGAGAACATGATTGGCTGATTTAGATCAATAATTAGTACAAAATAAGTACTGATGATGAGGCTCTTTTTCATTCATTCTTACTTTGACCGGAAATTGGAGGACAGATCATGCTCACTTAGAATTTGACCTGTTCTTCTTTCATAACTGAACCCCAAATTTCCACATGAGCCTCAAAATCCTTGTCTATTCCAAGTCTGCTTGCCCGCAGTGCGAGTCAGCCAAAATGATTCTCAAGTCCAAGTCCTTGGCTTATGAAGAGATCAAAATTGACGACGAAGCCGAGCGCATGGCGTTCTACGAAAAATGCGGCCCTTCAGTTCGTCAGATGCCTCAAATTTTTATCAACGACCAGCGTGTGGGTGGCCTGGCTGGGTTGCAGGCTGCGTTGGCGCAACTTCCATAATAAGCAAGCCTGTAAGCGCCGGCCTGGCGTTAAGACTTAACTTGCAACTTGTCTTGCGTCTGGGTCAAAAAATCGCTCGCATCGTGGCGCTCATGCAGCTGAGTTTCCAGTGGGCCCATCACGCGGTTTACCATGCGACCGCGTTGAACAGCCGGTCGGGCTTCAATTTCATCGGCCCAGCGAATCACATGGGTGTATTCGTGGACTTGTAAAAATTCACCAGATTCGTATCGTTCGCCTTTGGCCAAACTGCCATACCAAGGCCAAATGGCCATGTCGGCAATGGTGTATTCGTCGCCACCAATGAAACGGTGCTGTGCAAGTCGTTGATTGAGCACGTCCATCTCACGTTTAACTTCCATCGCAAAGCGGTCGATGGCATATTCAATTTTCGTCGGCGCATAGGCGTAAAAGTGTCCAAAGCCCCCGCCCAAATAGGGCGCGCTGCCCATTTGCCACATTAGCCAAGACATGCACTCTGTGCGCTTCACCACATCGGTGGGCAGAAAGGCTTTGAATTTTTCTGCGAGATAAAAAAGAATCGAACCCGATTCAAAAACGCGAACAGGTGTGGGACCACTGTGATCTAGCAGCGCTGGAATTTTGGAGTTGGGATTGACTTCTACGAAGCCGCTGCTGAACTGCATGCCTTCGTTGATGCGAATCAGCCAAGCATCGTATTCAGCGCCAGTGTGGCCCAGTTCTAGCAACTCTTCGAGCATCACAGTCACTTTAATGCCATTGGGTGTGCCCAAGGAGTACAGCTGCAGCGGGTGTTTGCCCTGGGGCAGTTCTTTGTCGTGAGTCGAGCCTGCAATGGGTCGATTGATGTTGGCGAAACGGCCGCCATTGGCCTTTTGCCAGGTCCAAATTTTGGGCGGGACGTAGGTGGAATCGGTCATTTCAGTTCCTTGTTTGATTTCGTGCAGTTTAAATGATTCAAATTTTCTTGACCTATGTAGAAAAGGGCCTCTTTTTCAGAGGGACTGGGGTGCTGCCGTTTGACGAAAAAATTCTGCCTGTCAAGGAATTGATGATCTGGCTATGAGCGGCAAATCACAGCTCAGCCATTCTTCTTAAGATTTGCGGTGGCTCTCAATCAGCGCGAACTGATTGCCAATTCGTGCTGGATTTTTAGTCCACCAAAGTTTGCCAAATCAAATTGACCAGTGACAGCCCATTACAGCAACTGTCCCGCACACCAAATGATCGCTGGAAAGCTGGCCACCCAGGCCCAAAAAAATCGGTTCAATCCAAAGAACCAAAAAACAAGGAAATGAAACAACGCGGCAATCAAACAGTAGGCTACTGCCAGACCGGTGTGTAACAGAGCCAATGGGGCGGCACATTCCCAAAGGATGAATGTCCAACAGCCGATCGCCGACAGCCAGGTTTTGCGAAGCCAATGCTGCTGACTCAGTGGGCCGTGAATGGCCGCGTTTAAGAAAATGGTCATGGCGCTGCCATCACGCCACTCTGCCTGGAGAAGCTTGATAGCACCTGAAACAAAGTAAGAGGTGATAGATTGAATCGTGATGTACCAGAAACATGCACGCCAACCCAACTCTGCATTATCAAAATGTCCCACGATTTGAGCAATGAGCAGCCCGGTGAGGACCACCAAGGTCATGAAGTCACTGCCGCCATTGAAGGCGCCACGCCAACGGATGAGCACCGCCAAATTACTGACGAATAAAAAGCCCACGTTGTAAAGGCTGGCACCTTGAAAAGCCAAACTCATCAGCGCAATCAATCTTGCCCACAGAAGCCCTCTGAAAACAGGTTCTGAAAATAAGAAATCAAAGCCAGATCGAATGACCATATGGGGGATATCTCGTCTTTGAATGGCCCATGACCACAGTCCCGCGTTGTGCATGGCTTTGCGCATGCGCAAATATTCAAGCGTTTGAATACCTGCGCTCAAAGCAAACAATAACTCTAGCGCGCGAATGGCCAATGGCGTACTCAAGCTCATCGGTATTAGCCCGTCAGACGCGATGCTCCATATCATGATCTGGCCTCAGCGGGCGAAGTCATCATCACATGGGTGTGAATGGTTTGCGTGCTGCTGTCTAGCAACATGCGCAATTCAAATTGCTTGTGTGAATACGTGGGGTATTTTTCAAGCAAAACGCCATCGACAAAGTGCGACACCATCTGGTAGGTGACCAACTTCCGGGGGTCATCGCCCTCAGGCAAGTCGTGCAAGTCTGCCCAAAAGTGGTCAATCAAGTTTTGCTGTGCCAAACCCAAATTGGTTTCTGGATTATGGAAAAGACACCAGAAATTTTGAGGTAGGCGAGGGTAAAGGTGAACCCATTCTGACCACACCATATCGCCCGTGGCGCTGGCTGTGGCAGCGCGGGCATAAAGGTGTGGCACATAGCCTACAGCATGAAAGAACTTCCAGTTTGGAAAAAAAGACCGGAGTAGAAACAACCATGGCCCCCTCATGATGGGCGTTTTGTAAATCATGGCCAGTACCAGCACCAAGAAGTAAGCGATGACCCAAAAAAAAGTCATGGTTTCAAGAAGATGCTGAAGCGCGGAAATATGAAAGGCGCTTCAAGCCAAGGGGTAAGCCAAAAGGCTGATTTTATGCAGGATTTCTGCAACTGCGGCTGGGATGCCGAAGAGGTTATTTTATGGAAAAAATAACGTTAATTTCTGAGCTCGTTTTCTTGGCATCAGAGCTTCATGCTGCTCAATAGTTGGCCGGTAAATTCTTCAAACTGAGGGATGGGCCCTTGAGGGTCCTTTGCAAGCTCATCAATACGGCGCAATGACACGGCGTCCTTCCAGTAGGGTGACAACTGAAAGGCGATCACTTCGGCATCTGACATTGGGCCGCCTTGAAGGGCCAAGCTTTCAACGGAGTCTTTCGATAACTTCGAAAAGTAGTCTGCCTCGACAGTACAAAGGTAGCGCTTGGCAGCCACGTGAAGTCTGATGGGCTCTGTCACATCAGATCCAAAATAGCGTTCAAGCCAATTCGCCCCAATTTTCTCGTGGTGATCGTCAATGCCCAGCGCAGCAGGATGCTCGCCCAATGTGTGCACCATATGGCCTATGTCGTGAAGCAATGCGGCCACTACCACTGAATCTAACAATCCTGCGGCGCGAGCATGGTGAGCAGACTGAACTGCATGGGCTAGCTGGTTGACAAGCGTTAAACCATAGAGCCCATTGGCGCGACCCGCATAAATCGATGTTAAATCGGCCAGTGCTAATTCCTGTTTGTTTGAAATCATTGGGTTCTGATTTAACTTAAATTGACGAGATGACGCCAAGGTCACGCAGCGTTTGCGCAGTGGCCTCTGTCGCTTTGAAAATGTCTTTGGCATCGATGGCCCCAATGCAACCTACCCGGAAAGTTTCAATTTGCGTGAGTTTGCCCGGATAAAGAATAAAGCCCTGTGCTTTCACCCCTTCGTATAACTTAAAGAATTGAAAATTGGGATGATCAGGCGAATGGAAAGTCACGATGATGGGAGCTTGAACGTCATCCGCTAAATAGGTGCGCAACCCAAGGGCTCTCATGCCCGCTACCAAGGCTGCACAATTTTTTTGATACCTGGCATTGCGCGCACTGACGCCGCCTTCTTCATGGAACTGATCGAGTGCTGATCGCAAAGCAGCAACCACATGCGTTGGCGGTGTATAGCGCCATTGACCTGTTTTTTGCATGTAGATCCATTGGTCATGCAAATCCAACGCAAGAGAGTGTGAATTGCTTTTGGCACTTTCTAGTACGTCTTGACGCACAATCACAAAGCCCATACCAGGCACTCCCTCAAGGCACTTTCCAGAGGCTGCAATCAGTGCGTCAATGGGTGTTGTGGTGAGGTCAATCGGAATGGCTGCAAAGGAGCTCATGGCATCTACGATCAGGTGTCTTTTTTGCGCAGCCACCACAAGAGCAATGTCATGCAGTGGGTTCAAAATGCCAGCACTGGTTTCACAGTGCACCATGGCAACGTGCGTAATGCCCGGGTCTGCAATGAGGGCGGCCAGAATGCGATCTGGGCTTGCAGGTTCATCTTCTGCGTGCTCTAAAACCACCACATCTTTTTTCTGATAGCCCAATATGCGCGCAATTCGCTGACAGTAGGCGCCATTGCTAGGCACTAAAACTTTGCCAGTTTGGGGAACCAAGCTTCCCAGTGCAGCTTCTACGGCGAAAGTGCCGCTGCCTTGCATAGGCACGCACACATGGGTTGCTTGGCCCTTGACAATTTGAACGATGTCGTTGCAAACCGATGCAGTTAATTGATTGAAAGAGACGTCCCAAGAACCCCAATCGGACAACATGGCTTCTTTGGTTCGAGCGGAGGTTGTTAAAGGTCCGGGCGTTAAAAGAATGGCTTGTGACATACAGTTTCCTCAGGGAACAATGGCTGCACGCAGCACGCGTTGTGATGCTGCATCTGACATGGCTTGTGTGACTTCATCGAGTGAATATTGCGCATCCACCAAGTCAGCAAAAGGATAATGCACTTTATTTTTCACCACAAAATCCAATGCTTCAATCAAGTGCCGCGGGTGATAGTTGTGAACGCCGCGAAGAGTGATCATTTTTTTGACCAATCGGTTGGCATCTAGGGTGACGTTGGCGCCTGGACTGACCAAACCGGCAATGACGTAAGTGCCACCGATTCGCACCATCTCAATGCCCAAAGGGAGGGCGTCTGCAACGCCGCATACCTCGATGACAGCATCAGGCCCCTCAGGTTTGCAGTGTGCCTCAATATCCTTCAGTAATTTTTTGGGGTCACTGCTGGCGTCTAAGGCAATGTCAACCCCGAATCGTTTTGATTGCTCGCAACGTTTTGGATTGACATCAAGCCCAATCACGGTGCGAGCGCCGCGAGACTTGGCCAAAGCAGCGCCATACAGTCCCAATAAGCCCAAGCCCTGAATGACCACCGTGCTGCCAAGTCTAATATTGGCGGCTTCTGTGACCGCAACCATGGTGGCGACGCCGCAATTGACAGGGGTTGCTTCTGCGTCTGTGATGTCGTCTGGCAAACGCAAGATCCAAGATTTAGGCAGCACATAGCAATATTCAGCAAACCCACCATGGTGATGGGGAGCGGTAGTGACCGCCATGTGGCCATACTTTTCAACGCCGTGAGACTTTTGGGGCAAATCCAGAACTTCTGAAAAGTAGTTTTCGCCTGGTATGAAGAACTCACTCCATGTAATTCGATCATCGACAGACAAGGGGTCACCGCGCATATCGTGCGTTAAGCCTTCGCCAAGTGCCACGATGCGGCCCACAATTTCATGGCCAAGAAGACCGGGGCATGGGCTGGGACGGTGGCCGTGATAGGAGTGAATGTCTGACCTGCAGATGGTCGACATGCTGACTTTGACCAAGGCCTCGTTTGCGTGCGGTGCACGAATGGGATACGCCTGCACTTGGAAAGGTGCATTGGGCGCAGTGTAAACAGCAATTCGCCCAGAGGCTGGAATGGTCATATGCGGGCCGCTACGCCATTGATAGCAAAGTCGAATATGAAGTGGCTCTTGAGAGGGCCGTGTGCCGCTCTTTCAGCGTATTTCTGATTTAAAGGCCGATTCAAAATGAAGGGTACGAGAGCTTCTGCCACTGCACCATGGCTGCGCAATCTGGCATCGTTGAGATTTGACAAGTCATGGTCAGAAACGCTGGCACCAATGACGGTGCCTGCATCGCCAATGACGACAACATCACCTTCACGGTCTGCGGGCAATTCAAATTGACGACAAGCTTCATCTTTGGTCAGCGCCAGTTCAACGCCTTCAATCTCTTTGACTTTGGCAATGACTTCTTGCACGGTGAGCTGAGTGTCACGCATCCAGATGCGCACAAAACCACCTAAGGCACCATGGTGACGCACAAAGGCATCCGTAATGGGGCAAATAACTTGGGTGGTGCCTTGACCAAACGCATGATCAAGCACGTCTTGGAGGTAAATCACTTTTGGCGTGCCATCTGGTAAAGACTTGTCATTCATGCCGTGATCTGCCGTCAAAGCCACAACGGCACCTAATTCAGAAAGGCGGCCAAATGCATCATCGAGCCGCTTGTAAAACGTGTTGGAAACTTCATCACCAGGTGCGTACTTGTGCTGAATATAGTCGGTTAAAGATAAAAATAACAACTCAGGTTGATCACGCTCAAGTAACTTAATGCCAGCTTCAAGCACAAACAGAGACAGGTCCATGGAGTACATGTCGGGTTGAGGCATGCCCACCAACTCGAGCACGTTGGCAATGCCATTTTCTTCAAGCGTGCATTGACTTGCAAATTCTGAAGAGAAGCTCACATTGCCACGTGAGAGGTCTAGGCCTTTTCCAAGTTGTTTACGAAGCTTGTCTTTGGCGGTAATTGAAACCACTTTGGCGCCCGCATTGGCAAATGTGGCCAAGATGGTGGGGCTTCTGAGGAGTTCAGGACCCGTCATGACAACGGCTTCACCGTTTTCATTCAGATAGTAGTTGCCAGAAATGCCATGCACAGAGGGAGGTGCACCGGTAATTAGCGACATGTTATTGGGGCAGGTAAAGCTAGGGACGGTGCCGTTGGCGATCCCCGAATAGCCCTCACGCATGAATTTCTCAATGTTGGGAAGGATGCCGTCTTTAAGGCCTTGTTCAATGTATGCAGGGTCGCCGCCGTCGATGCAGACTACAACGACAGGTTGATGCGGCCAGTTGTAACTGACGCCATTGAGTTCAAGTTTGTTCATTTGTAAATTTTAAAAATCAAATACTCCAGCGCCTAATTCGCGCTGAAATGACGTCAACCAAGGACACGAAAACGATGATGATAAACAGTATTGCGGCAGTTTCTGCGTAATCAAAGCCGCGAATTGATTCGTGAAGCACAACGCCAATACCGCCGGCGCCGACCATGCCCACAACAGAAGCCGAGCGAACATTGGATTCGAATCGGTAAAGAGAATAGGAGATCCAAAGGGGGAGTACTTGCGGAATGACCCCGTAGAGAATTTCTTCCAATGGATTTGCGCCAGTTGCCCTGACGCCTTCGACGGGTCGTGGGTCAATGGCTTCAACAGCTTCAGCAAATAGTTTGGCCAAGACACCCGTGGTGTGAATCCAAAGCGCCATGACACCTGCAAATGGACCTAAACCAACGGCCACAATGAACAGCATGGCAAACACCATTTCGTTGATGGCTCGAAAAGCATCCATGAGACGGCGCACAGGTTGATAAACCCAAGCGGGCACAATGTTTTCAGAGCACAGCAAGCCTAACGGAACAGCGCAAAAAATTGCCAACACAGTGCCCCAAATGGCAATGTGAACTGTGATAACCATCTCACTCAGGTAAATGCGCCAGTCGTGAAAATTAGGGGGAAAAAATTCTTTGCTGAACACAGCCATATTGGCTGAGTCAGCAATGAGTGCCATTGGGCGTATGTCTGCACCTTGCCAGGACCAGATGAGCATCATCAATACAAGACCCCAAGCCAGATGAGTTACCAAGCTGGTGGGTGGCGGTGTAAGCGAAATGTCTTTGATGGTGGGTTTCATGGTCGTGACAAGCGCAGATGAAGCCTCAAATTATTTGGCTCTTGCCAAAGCTGCCAGCTTGGCATCGATGTCCGCAATCTTGGTTTGCTTTTCGGCGGCGGACATATTGACATCGGACTCAAACTTCATGCGGTCTTTGAACAATTCGAGTTGACGGATGGGGATCAATTGGGCGTCAGTGGACGCCTTGAAACCAGCCAAGCGATACATGTTCTTTAAGATTTCTTTTTCGCGGTCATTCTTGCCATAACCAACGACGAAATCTTGCACTTTCTTTTTCACATCAGAAGGCAAGTCTTTGCGCCAGACCAAAGGATCACGAGGAATGAGGGGTGAAGTCCAGAGAATTCGAATTTGATCCATTTTCTCGGGTGATTTTTCCTTCATTTTCTCGGTCATTTCGCTGTTGCTGGTGGCGATATCAACTTGTTTGTTCAAAACAGCCAAGAAATTACCTTCATGATTGGAGGAGCGCGTCACTCTGAAATGCGTTTTGGGGTCCAATTTATTGAGTGTAAAAACATAATACGTTGGGACCAATGTGCCTGATGTGGAAGAAGGATCGCCAATTCCAAATGAGTATTGTTTGCCATTCTTTAAAACTTGATCGAGCGTCTTAACGGCTGAATCTTTGTGTGTGATCAAGTAGGAGTAGTAGCCTGGCGTACCGTCTAAGTCCACAAACTGAGCAAAAACTTCGCCTTGTGAGCGATCGACTGCATCTATCGCTGATTTGTTGCCGTACCAGGCAAGTTGTACTTTGTTAAAGCGCTGAGCTTCAATAACGCCAGCGTAGTCTGTGGCGTAAAAGCCATTGATTTTAATGCCAGTGGCTTTGGTCATGTCTTCCAAAAACGGCTCCCACATTTGTCTCATCGCACCCGCTTTTTCGGTTGCAATGATGCCAAAGTTGAGTTCCTTGATGTCAGAGGCGCTGGCAAGGGTGGCAGCACTGAGGGCCAAGGCCGAGAGAAGGGTCTTCATGGTTTTGAGCATGTTTTATCCTAAATAGAAGTAGTTGAGGGGAGGGGAGAGGGAGAATTAAAAGTTTGCAGTGGGAAATAAAGGAAGTGGGTTCTTTGCGGTTTGAAAACCAAATAACGCATCAGGTGGCGTTGCAAAAAGCTCAGAGGCGCTGCTGCCATATAGCTCGGCCAATAAATCGGGCGTGAGTGCTGCAGAGGGTCCGTCGTAAACCACGCGACCGGCATTCAGTGCAATGGTTCGTGGGCAATATCGAACTGCAAACTCCACTTGGTGAAGGGATACCAGAACGGTGCATTTGTTGTCACGATTCATTTGTTGCAGAAGGTCCATGACCTTTCTTGAAGACTCTGGGTCTAAGGAGGCAATGGGTTCGTCAGCCAAAATGACGCGGGCTTTTTGAACCAAACACCTTGCCAATGCAGCCCTTTGCTGCTGGCCACCCGACAGGGTGGCAGCACGTTGCCAAGCGGTTTGCTCTATGCCCACTGAGGAAAGTGCTTCCAGTGCTTTTTGACGCTGTTCAACGGTAAATCGCATGAACAGGCTGCGCCACCAAGGTGTTTCGTAAAGCAGTCCTGTCAACACATTGGTGATGACGGGAAGCCTGTTGACTAAATTAAACTGCTGAAAGACAAATCCAACACGACTTCGGACTTGCTTATAGCCAGCCTTGAGTTTTCCGTTAGATTGAACGGTTTGACCCAATACATCGATCTCACCGCTATTGGATGTCACAAAGCCTGGCAAGTGTCTGAGAAGTGTTGACTTCCCAGAACCTGACGCACCAAGCAAGGCCACCATTTCACCTTCTTCAATTTGAATGGACACCTTGTCCAAGGCTTGACAGTTGGCAAACGACTTACTTAACTCTCGAGTGACGACCGCATAAGGCATGAAAATATCGCTGTCATTGAATTGCAATGAAGCGAGCTTAGAATTTGTATATGTCAAGTTGTTGACAATCTACGATTCAGTGCAATTTATTTTGATTGATTAAAATTCAGTGACAACTTCATGACATTTTCTAGAAACTTGGGCGTGCTCAAACAAAACTCCTTACCCTCATTGGTTCAAGATGAGCTTGAACTCATGTTTCGGAAAGGTAAATTCACACCCGGGCATCCATTGCGAGAGGCAACACTGGCCACCCAGTTGGGTGTGTCGCGTGGACCCATTCGTGAAGCATTTCGTTCATTGGAAGAAAAGGGTTTGGTCACGGTTGAAAAGAACCGAGGTGTATTTGTACGCGTCATTACGGCACAAGAAGCAGACGATATTTTTGAGGTGCGTACTGCGCTTGAAAAAATCATTGTGTCCCGCATTGCAAAAGCGCCAGATTGCCTGCATAACTCGGGCCTGCCGCAGCTTCTAAGCAAAGCCACTAAGTTGGCTGCCAAAGCTGACTTTTCAGCTTGTCATGCTTTGAACATTCAGTTTCACGAACGATTGGCCGAGTTGGCTGGCAATCACACACTTCTCAATACCTATCGCCGCTTGGTCAATGAACTGTCCTTGTTTCGTCAGCAGGCGCATGCCCGTCAAGCCGATGCCTCCAGCTTAAAGCAGTCGGTTGAAGACCATAAAGCCTTGCTTGAAGCGCTGTCGATGGGAGATCAAAAAAAAGCCCTTAAAGTACTCAAATTGCATGTGGATGAAAGTCGAAAACGCTTGCAACATATTCTTTCTTAACCTGAGAACTAAAATTGATGTCACTCAACTCTCAGCCTATGCGCATGTGCGGTCAACACATTCATCGGGATCGTGTCATCGAAATTCAAAACCCTTTTACCGGTGAATGTATAGGCACTGTGCCCAAAGCAACTGTCGATGACATTCGTCAAGCCTTTGAGTTCGCACATGCATATCGACCCCGCTTGAGTCGATATGAGCGCTCTGATATTTTGCAAAAAGCGGCTAATTTGGTGGTTCAGCGTGCAGCGCAAATCAGTGACCTCATTACCCTTGAGTCGGGCTTGTGCAAAAAAGACAGCCTTTATGAAGCGGGTCGGGTGCGAGACGTTCTAATTTTTGGTGCCAATGCCGCGTTGCAAGATGATGGTCAAACATTTTCTTGCGACATCACACCCCATGGCCGTCAACGTCGTGTTTACACCCAACGCGACCCCTTGCTTGGTGTTATCAGTGCCATCACGCCATTTAACCACCCGATGAATCAAGTGGCACACAAAATTGTGCCTGCCATTGCGACCAATAATCGGATGGTTTTAAAGCCTTCAGAAAAAGTCCCCTTGAGTGCATTGCTGTTGGCTGATATTTTGTACGAAGCTGGACTCCCGCCTGCAATGTTTCAGGTGGTCACAGGTGATCCCACTGAAATTGCGCATGAATTGTTAACCAACCCGCATATAGATTTGGTGACATTCACTGGTGGTGTTGCCATTGGCAAGCATATTGCGCAAACTGTGGGTTATCGGCGCGTGGTGCTTGAGTTGGGGGGTAACGATCCGATCATTGTGATGGACGATGCTGACTTGGAAGAGGCGGCAATGCTTGCCATCTCTGGGTCCTATAAAAATTCTGGTCAGCGTTGTACAGCTGTGAAACGCATTTTGGTGCAAGACAATATTGCAGATGCATTTGTTGAAAAATTACTTGCCAAAACACAGGCATGGAAATTTGGCAATCCTGCTGACCCAGATCTCGATATGGGCACGGTGATAGACCCACAAGCAGCCAGCTTATTTGAAACCAGGGTCAATGAGGCGGTGGCCCAAGGGGCAAAGCTCTTGTGCGGCAATCATCGTGAAGGGGCTTTGTATGCACCGACCTTGCTTGATCATGTATTGCCCCACATGACCCTGGTGAGGGAAGAAACCTTTGGGCCTGTATCGCCTGTCATGAGATTTAACAATCTGGACGAAGCCATTCACATCGTTAACGGCACCGCCTATGGATTGTCTTCTGCGGTATGTACCAATCGATTGGATGTGATTACCCGGCTTGTCAATGAATTGCATGTGGGCAGTGTCAATGTTCGCGAAGTGCCGGGTTATCGATTGGAACTGACGCCATTTGGGGGTATCAAAGACTCCGGCCTCGGCTACAAAGAAGGCGTACTCGAAGCCATGAAAAGCTTTACCAACGTCAAAACCTATTCATTGCCCTGGCCTGCCTAATGTCTGCTTGGGTGGCTGGTTTGGTTCTCTTGTCGGCGTTGATGCATGCTGGGTGGAATTTGTTGGTCAAGAAGGGCGATGACGCTCAGTTAGATACGGCTAAATTTGCAGTGGGTTGTAGCTTGATTGCGGCAGTTTGCTTGCCGTTTGTTCCTGCACCCGATCCGCAATGTTACCCTTGGTTAATGGCCACCATGTTTGTTCATGTGGCTTACTTTTTAACCTTGGCAGAAGCCTATAAGCACGCAGACTTGTCTTTGGCCTATCCCTTGATGCGAGGTATTGCACCCATTTTGGTAGCAGGTATTTCCTTTGCCACCGGGGAATTGCTTTCAAGCATTCAAACCATGGGTATTTTAATCATTGGGTTTGGCATCATGTTGCCCAGTTGGATGGGCAGGCCTTGGCAAATGCGCCATCAAAAAGGTCTATTTTTTTCACTTCTCAATGCGGGCATCATTGCAACGTACACCGTGTTAGATGGCAATGGTGTTCGTCTATCTGGCAATGCGGCATCCTACACTTTGTGGTTATTTCTATTTAACTCTTGGGGCATTTTAAGTGTTTTGATTTGGCGCCGCGGCTATGCAGTGGTCACCATCCAGCTGTTCAATGGGTGGCAAAGATCTTTTTTGGGCGCTTTTTTGAGCATGGCCTCTTATGGCATCGTGCTGTGGGCCATGACACAAGCGAGTATTCCTTCAGTGGCTGCACTGCGAGAAATATCCGTCGTCTTTGCAGCCTTGATGGGCGCATGGTTTTTAAAAGAACCCTTTGGGCGTTGGCGAATTGCGGGCGCCACACTGGTTGGTCTTGGCGCTGCAAGCATTCGTTGGAGTTGAAAGTATTTGAGTCGGACTATCGCTCTTTGAGTTTTTTAATTTCTAGCTTGATCTTTTTTAACTTGATTTTTAATTTTTCAAGTTGTTTTTTCTTTTTTGTTGAGGGTTCTTGATGGGCCAATAATGTGCCCCTGCATTGATCGCTGCCACACCAGCATGGGTACTGTAATTTAAGTTTTTTTGTAATGGGCGCATCAATCACAAGGCCGTAATCGTAATTAAGTTCATCGCCAGCAGTGATGTTCTTTTTGGCTTTGATAAAGACACGATCCTTGGTGACCTTGGGGGCGCAATTGGGTGCGCAGCTGTGGTTAATCCATCGGGATGAATTGCCACCGTGCAATGCGTCAAGCACCTTGTCATCGTTTATTTGAAAATAAAACGTGTGATTGGGGTCAGAGGGGTCGTGCGGATGCCGGTCTTCAGCTTCTTGAGCGCTGATGATCTCTCCGACATATTCAATGATGACCTCGCCCTTGGGAATGTCGACGAGTGCAAAAACACCTTTACCGTGCACGCCTGATTTTCTAACGCGAATTTTTCGCTGAGAAGTTTTCAAATTTGGGGAGGGTTGGCTTGTTTGATTCATGACTTTATGTTGCCAGAAAATAGGCTTCAATTTGATAAATTGAACCAAAGATTAGAGAAATTGAAACGAAAATAGTCATAAATATTTAATATATTTGCAACAGTTATGAAATCAATACCGAGCATCATTAACTTCCAAGTTAAACCAAACTTGGAGATACTGATGAAAGAGTTGCCAAACCCCACATTCCCAATTTCGCAGATTGCTGTGCCTCGGGGGTCCCTTCATCAAAGCCCTCAAATTCAAAGTGCAGCCAGCAGCACTCAAGTTTCGAAATCTTCAATCAAAGTTTCATGGGCTAAGCATCAGGATGAAGTGAGAGAAGCCCAAAAACTTCGCTACGAAGTTTTTGTCAATGAAATGGGTGCAAGATTACCGGTCACCATTGCGGGCCACGACATCGATTTGTTTGATGATTACTGCGAGCATTTGCTTGTCAAAGACGGCGAAACTGATGCAGTGATCGGTACTTACCGTGTATTGACACCCGTTCAAGCCAAACGTGTTGGCGGCACTTACACAGACACTGAGTTTGACTTAACCCGATTGCGCTTCATGCGCGAGCGCATGGTCGAATTGGGCCGCAGTTGCGTTCACCCCAGCCATCGTCATGGCGGCGTTATTCTGGCTTTGTGGGGTGCGTTATTTGAGTTCATGTCCCGAAATCAATTGGACACCATGATCGGCTGCGCTAGCATTCCAATGCTTCACAACGGCATTGTCAGTGGTGATGCAGCAGCAAGCATGTGGCGTCAACTTTCTACTAAAAACCTAGCCTCTATTGAGTTCCATGTTCGCCCAAGGCTTCCGCTGCCCATAGAAGAGCTTAACGCCAACTTGCTTGTTGAGCCTCCCGCTTTAATCAGAGGGTACCTTAAGTTAGGCGCCAAAATATTGGGCGCGCCTACATGGGATCCAGACTTCAATACGGCCGACTTGCCAATGATGTTGCAAGTCAAAGATCTACCGCTTCGGTACCGAAAGAAT
>JBIKOZ010000062.1:0-7319 GCA_044357745.1 Limnohabitans sp.
CTACCGTGCAATTTTTATTTCTGACCTACATCTTGGAACGCCTGGCTGCCAAGCTGAAGCGCTTTTGGAATTTTTAAAAACACACACTTGCGACACGCTCTATTTGGTAGGCGACATCATCGATGGCTGGCAATTAAGGCGTAAATGGTATTGGCCACAAGCGCACAACGACGTGGTTCAAAAATTATTGCGGAAAGCGCGCAAGGGTTGTCGTGTCGTTTATGTGCCTGGAAATCATGATGAGTTTGCCCGTGATTTTCTAGACCATTCTTTTGGTGGCATTGAAGTTGTAGAGCATGCAGTTCATGTCACGGCCGATGGCAAAAAAATGTGGGTGATTCATGGTGACTATTTTGATGGCGTTATTCAATTTGCAAAGTGGCTCGCCTATGTGGGAGATACGTTGTATGAATTGGCCCTCAAAGCGAACCGCCATTTGAATTACATGCGTGGGCGGCTTGGATTGCCCTATTGGTCTTTGTCGGCTTATTTAAAACACAAAGTCAAAAAAGCAGTTAGTTTCATCTCTGATTTTGAGGTAGCGGTTGCGCGCGAGGCGCGTAAATTAGGGTATGACGGTGTTGTTTGTGGCCATATCCACCACGCTGAAATTAGAGAAATTGAAGGCGTTCTTTATTGCAATGATGGGGACTGGGTTGAAAGTCTGACCACTCTAGTAGAGCATCACGACGGACGACTTGAGGTGCTTTCTTTTGATCCCTATTCAGAAGTAAAAATAATTCCAAAGACGACGACACTGGTGACTGCTTAAGAAATAATGAATGTGAATTTAAGGACGCGATGGTGCGACCAAGCGTGCCAGATCTTCTTCTGAAATTGTTTCAAATACTTTCACAATTTTCTGTACACCAGAAACATTGCCAGTACTGATTAAATCAGCCACTCTTTTGGCTTCTGCTTGAGTTAAGCGGCCCATTAAATAGACGTTGCCACGCTCGGTCACAATTTGGACGGCAGAAGAGTGGATGTCTCTTGCTTGAATTAACAGTGCTCTTACTTTGGTGGTGATCAATATA
Organism: Limnohabitans sp.; assembly: GCA_044357745.1. Classification (GTDB taxonomy): domain Bacteria; phylum Pseudomonadota; class Gammaproteobacteria; order Burkholderiales; family Burkholderiaceae_C; genus Limnohabitans_A. The sequence continues at coordinate 1,038 of JBIKOZ010000062.1, forward strand.
TCTTGTGCGCGCTGTGTCAAAGAGCTCTCAGGGCTGACAACTAAATCATTGATCACTGATTTGACATTGTCTTGACTTTTTACGAAGCGTTCAGCTTGTAATCGTTCACTTTCATGATTGACTTCCCCAGTCAGAAGCACCAATCGGTTGTAACTGTTGACTCTGACATTTGAATTCCTGGGCAGCTGTGATCTCAAGCCTGATTCTGATCGAAGTGATATGGCTTCGTCTTCTAACTGAATGCCCGCTGTGCGCCGATCTATGACAACTTTAGTGGCCAAGGCAGCACTGCCGATGACCAACGGTGCGCACGCACTTAATTGCGTCATCAAAGTCGCTACAAGAATGGGTATGGTTAAATATTTCATAGTGAGCCTCTGAAGAGATAGTTTCAATCAATGAAGTGTTGACAAGCTAAGGGCTTGTCAACGAAAGCAACTGAGGTAAGGTCATCACCCATGAAGGGAACCATGACAATAAAACTGTGCCGATGAAAATTGCCATGAGGGCTGGCAGCACAGACTGGATCACCTCCTTTAAGGATTTTTTAAAGACGGCGCTGGCAAAATAAATGTTCATGCCTGCAGGCGGACATAAAAACCCCATCTCTAAATTGGCTAGAAAAATAATGCCAAAATGAATTGGATCAATGCCGTAACTCATGGCCAATGGCAACAGCAGTGGCACCAGTACGATGATGGCGGCATAGATCTCCATCAAGGCGCCTGCGAAGAACAAAAACACATTCAGCGCCAGTAAAAAAACATACTTGTTGCTTGTGATGCTTTGAACCCATTCGGAAGCCAGATCGGGAATGCCCACATCAATTAAATAATTAGTGAGTCCCAACGCCATGCCCATAATGAGCAAAATCCCGCCAATGATTTGGGCGGCCTGAAAAAGACAAGTTTGAACGTTGGTGAATTTTAATTCTCGATGAATAAGTCCCTGCGTGACCAACGCGTAAGTAACTGTCAAGGCCGCGCCCTCTGTAGGCGTTGCTAAACCAGAAATCAGCGAGCCGATGGCAATGAAGGGCGCCAATATCTCCCACTTGGCATTCCAAAAAGCTTGCTTCAAGCTAATTGGATTCGTGTCTGGCACTGCAGATTGCAATGCTTGCACATTTGCAAAACGGCTAACTTTCTGCGGAAATGTGATGAACCGTCCAAAAATAATTAATGAGAACACCATGACCAAAGCAGGAATCAGGCCTGCAACAAACATTGTGTTGATGGGTACGCGAGCCATGATGGCGTACATGATGAGTGGCACGGAGGGTGCCAACAGAACACCGAGAGAACTGGCGCTGGTGATCAATCCAATACTTTTGGACTCGGGATAGCCGGCTTTAAGTAACAAAGGCAGCATCAGTCCGCCCAGTGCCAATATGGTCACACCACTGCCGCCTGTTAAGGCTGTAAAACAACTGCACAGAAGGGCGACGGCCAATACAGTGCCGACTTTCCCTGTTCCAAAAACGGACGTAAACAGCTGGCTCAGTCGTTGTGCTGCTTGGGTGTTGGCAAAAATAAGTCCTGCCAATGTAAAGAGGGGCAGAGCAGGCAAAGATGGATTCACTGTAATTTGATAGTGCGAAAGCGCCAACGAGGCCATTGGAATGCTTTCTTGTGAAAACAAGGCCCACGACATGCCACCCAAGACTAAAAATATGGGGCCGCCTAAAAATAAGAAGCTGGCTAGAAAAAGTCCGAGCAATGGCCCAGGCACTGAGAATCCGAACAGCCCATTGGAAGAATGGAGTGCGATATAAAAAACAATCCCAATGCCAATGAATTGAAAGAGCCAATTGTCGTGCCAGCGCAATCCAAATTTAATGCCGAGAATGACAAATCCCAATGGCAACGCGCACAAAAAAATCCAAGTCGGTATGCCGTAAGCAATGGTCTGACCGCTTTCAATTTCTGATGCCATGAGGTCGTAACTTGCCAAAGCCAAGATGCCACAAATGAAGACAGAAAACAAAAATACCCAAGCGCGAGCGGAAGCCTGAAGAAAGGGATTTTTGATGTTTTTCCAAAAAGAACCCAGGCTTGTTAAATGACCTGTCCTTTCGGCAAAAATTGCGCCTGCCAGAGAAAAAATCAGACCCAAGTGTTGAACCAAAACAGGCGCATTGTCGATGCCACTGCCTTGGAATGGACGCAGTAAAACTTCAACAACAGGTATTAGAACCATGCCCAAAAGGGCAACTGATGCCAACGAGGCGTCCCATTGCAACAGACCCATTAACCGTTTTGCATAGGCACTCATGGCGACTTGACGGAGCGGTAAGCTTTAAGGTGAGCAAACACTTCATCAAAGGTGTCGGCAGGCACCATTTTCCCTCGAATTCGAGGATAGAGCGACTCACTCAATGCGCGCCATTCTTTCAATTGTTCAGCATTGGGTTGATTGACCTGAAGTCCGCGTTTTTTCATGGCACCTACGGCTTCTTCAACTTCTTTCCTGGCTTGAGCTCGTATGACTGCGCCTGCAGAATCGGCGGATGTACGCAAAACTTTTTGCACTTCAGGGGACATCTGATCCCAAGATTTTTTGGTAATCACAAAAGCACCCACAATAGGCGCCCAATTGATTTCCAACATGTGGGGAGCCGTATTGTAAATTTGGGAAGCTAAAGCAAAGTAGGGTGTTGAGGGGACAACATTGATCATGCCCGTTTGAATGGAGGGCAGTATGTCGCTAGGTTCCAAAGGAACAGGGGTATAGCCGAGACTTTTCATAATCTCTTGTTGTTCAGCCTCAGCCCCCCAAGCAAAGAATTTCATTTTTTTGAAATCTTCAGGACTGAAAGCCGCTTGTTTTGAAAAGAAGCGAACCCAACCCGCATCCCCCCAAGCCAAAACAACATAGCCCTTGTCTAGAAACTTCTTTTCCATGGCAGGACGCATTTTTTCGCGAACATAGTCAAGTTCTTCCCAAGACCGAAAAGCCAAGGGTAAATTTTGAAGGGCTGCAATGGAAGGTTCAATGTCGCGCAAGCCGACCACTGAAAGTAAAGCGGCTTGAAGTTGACCAATGCGCATTCTGCGCACCATTTCTGCTTCGCCGCCTTGGCTGCCATCGGTAAACACGTTAAAACGAGGTGACCCTGGTTGACTTTTTTTCCAAGCCTCTCCCACCTCCATCAATTGGCGATGGTAAAGAGAGTTTTTAGGGACCAATGAGCCAATCTTCAATTGAGCATCTGCAGCCAGCGAGAGCAAAGGAAGTCCGCCTGCGAGGGCCAGAATGAACTGAAGAAATAATCGATGAGTGCGCATTGAATTCATTTGTTGAGGGTCAGTTAAAACAAGTTGTCTGTCTCAGTCAATAACCAACGGGCACGACGAACCATGACGGTATTGGTTAAGTCAGTTTTATCTTTGGCATTCTCAATGGCTTGGTTCAGCAATTTTTTGAATGTATCTTGATCTTGCGTGGCGACTGCCCAATTCTCAGCTTTGGAAACCAGAGGCGCTATTTGATCTTTGCGCCACTGAATGCCTAAATCAAAATATTTTTCTGCATTGGCAGTTTTGCCACCAGGCTTTGCAAGTTCCAATGTGCCCATCATGCTAGCAAGTGCACCATGGTCGAATTTCGGATTGGCTTGCCAAGCCATCTGTGCTAATTTTAAAACTTGAGGCAAGTCTGCCACGATATCAGGACTGTCTTTGGACAAAGATATGGCGCCAGCCCAAGACGTCATGGTCCAGTAGGCTAGTCCCACATCGTCAGGTGAAATTGTGAGGGTTTGACTTTGCGAGGTATTTTGAAGCGATGCCGCCAGTGATTGATACTTCAGACTTAAGGTGATCAAGCCATGCGATTTGGCTCGCATGAGCATTTTTGCAGCGCGAACTCTAAGCTGGGAAGCAATTTGAATACTCTCAGATTCTTTTCTGTCAGCTTCGTCCATCAAAAAGACAAAAGCATATTGTGTAAAACCTCTTGTTACAGACTCGGACAATTTAACGTGATCGGGTATCTCTTGCAGCAGTGTTTCTGATACTTTTAAATGGTATGCGCTTGCGTGCATAAGCAGTTCTAAGTCTTCTTCAGTGGACGACATTTCTTTGGACAAGAGATCGCCAGCGTTTCGAAGAAGTTGGTTTTGAACGGAGCAACCAGTCAGAAAAATCGTGAAAAAGACACCAGCGATCAGTGACCAAGAAGGCCTAAAGATAGAATTAAACAAGCCAGGAACCTTTTCTTTTTTGATGAGTTTGATTGTACATTTGCCTAAAGACTCGGGTGGCATCAAAGCCAAGCAGGTTGACTGGATGGAAAACTTCTTTCAAGATAACTTTTCAAACAAAGCTTGGCCCATTTTAATTCTCTCCCCTGTCGCAATGCCATCAGCCAATCTAAACCCCTTTGGCACAAATACCAAGATGGTAGAGCCGTGTTGGAACCAACCCATTTCTTGTCCCTTGTAAGTCTGAACCGCACAAGGAATTTCATTCGGGCCGGTATAGTCAACGTGAAATAGTAAATTGACAGCATGCAGTCGAAGACTGGCGACCAAAATAGCGGCCACAGGCACCATGATGAGGGGTGTGCCATCTTCCAATTCAAAGTTAAGAACGGCACGCTCATTTTTGCAAAAAAGTTGCTCTATGCGCTTCAGTGCAATCGGATTGACATTCCAGGTATCTCCGGAAATGTGTGTAACGTGCTTCAGCATTGCGTTTGCGGGCGAATGAAATCGGTGATACATGCTTGAAGTTAAACGCAATGTGACATAGGTTCCGTTTTTGATGGACTCGACCAATTCACCTGTGCGTGGTGAAAATCCCATCAGGCTGGCCAGGCTGTAAGGGAACCCTTTGGCTTGAAAGACTTGCGTGTGATCTATGGTGCCGCATTCACCCACAATGGCGTCACAGGGGCTGCTCAAGATGTGCTGACGCATGTCAATTGTTCTGGCGCCGGGCTTTAATTCCCTGGTAAAACAATCATGCATGCTCTCAAATTGAGTTTTAGCGGCTTCATTCAAATCTAAATCAGAAAAAAGCTTCCAAACGCCTATCGAAAGGTCGCGAATGATCGGGTTCTTAATTTGACTCCACCAGCCTATGAAGCGGGTTAAGGTAATTCGAGGGATTCGATTGGTTAACAAAAAGTTCAAGTCCTCTTGTGTGGTGATTCTTTGAATTAATTGCTTCATTTTCATATTCCTGTCACTAAATTTAAATAAAAAGATGACTTCAACCACTCATCTTCGGATTCAACGTGTCTGTTCAACTAGCCTTGTCTCTTGGTGCACTTGCGCTTTCACTGCCTTTTATCAAAAGGCGCTTAGAACTTTCTCGTGCTAAGCATCCTTCCCTGACGGGCCATTCAAGGATGGCCAAACGAGTCGTTTCCTTCTTACCAGGTTATGAATTCACTGAGGCCCAATTCTTTTCATGTGATGGCGCTCCAGAATCTGTGGCGAGCAATAGGCGTGCTGCTTTTTATCAACTTGCCAATTTATTGCAAACCCGACATTCAAAAAGTATCGAATTAACCACAGAAGCACGAGAGATCATTTCAGACCTTCAGTTCACTGGGGCTTATCGTGTGCCTTTTCAATTCAGTCCCTTGGTACGACAACATTTGAAAGTTGGAGCATTTATACAGTCTGCAGATGGCGTATTTGTGACAGACCAAGACGGACAAAAATTTTATGACCTGACGGGCTCCTATGGCGTCAATGTGTTTGGCGCTGACTTTTACAAAGCCTGTATGAAAGAAGGCTCAGAGCGAGTCCAGCCAGTGGGCGCTACTTTGGGGGCTTATCATCCTTGCGTTGCATACAACATCCAGCGTCTGAAGGAAATCTCTGGTTTAGATCAGGTATCTTTTCACATGTCAGGGACTGAGGCGGTCATGCAGGCGGTTCGATTGGCCAGGTATCACACGGGTCGCAAGAATTTAGTGCGATTTTGCGGGGCTTATCATGGCTGGTGGGAAGATGTACAACCCGGCCCAGGCAACCCGATGCCGCCGCGCGAAACGTACACATTGCGTGACATGCACGCCAATTCCATTAAAGTACTGCGGACAAGAAAAGACATCGCTTGCGTGTTGATTAATCCACTGCAGGCATTGCATTTAAATCAAGGCGCTCCTGGTGATTCTTCATTGGTGGACAGCAGCCGTAAAGCATCTTATGACAGGGAGGCGTATACAGCTTGGCTGAAGGAGCTCAGAGAGGTGTGTACGGAGCGAAATATCGTACTGATATTTGACGAGGTCTTTTTAGGATTCAGATTGGCCAAAGGCGGCGCT
>JBIKOZ010000031.1:0-9359 GCA_044357745.1 Limnohabitans sp.
AGAGGATGAGAAAGGTAGTAAAGGGGCTGATAAAACAAGCAATAGCCCAAGCGGCCGCCCAGCACCACCCCCATAACACCGGCAAACAATATATCTTCGATGTCCTTTACTTGCCAGTGGGCAAGTCGGGCATAAGGCAAATGGTTCAAGCGCCGGGTGGCCAAGAAATAAAACAAAGCAAAAGCGACCAAATAGGTCAAACCGTACCAATGAACTGCCACTGGCCCCAACTGCAGTGCAATGGGATTTATTTGAGGATGAATCAGCATAGGGTAGATTGTGCCCTATCAATTTCTGGAAGTTTGTGTCCTCCCTTAGAATCTGAGATTAACCCTTTCTGGTCCTAGGCCAGAAGATTTTTGCCCCCAAAATTTAGACAAAACCATGACTGACAAGATCATCCCGATTCACCCCGCTACACCCAGCAACCGTCGCAGTGCCAACATCACGCAAGGTAAATCAAGGGCGCCCAACCGCTCGATGTATTACGCCATGGGCTACGAAGAAGGTGATTTTGTGAAACCCATGGTGGGCGTGGCCAACGGTCACAGCACCATCACCCCTTGCAACAGCGGCCTGCAAAAGCTGGCCGATGCCGCGGTAGAAGGCATTGAAGAAGCAGGCGGCAACGCTCAAATTTTTGGCACTCCCACCATCTCTGACGGCATGGCCATGGGCACCGAGGGCATGAAATATTCACTGGTCAGCCGTGAAGTGATTTCAGACTGCATCGAAACCTGCGTGCAGGGTCAGTGGATGGACGGCGTGTTGGTGGTGGGCGGTTGTGACAAAAACATGCCTGGCGGCATGATGGGCATCTTGCGTGCCAATGTGCCTGCCATCTATGTATATGGCGGCACCATTTTGCCCGGCCGATACCAAGGCAAAGACCTGAACATTGTGAGTGTGTTTGAAGCGGTGGGCCAAAACTCTGCAGGCAATTTGAGCGACTTCGATTTGAAAGAAATTGAAAAGCGCGCTATTCCTGGAACAGGCTCATGCGGTGGTATGTACACCGCCAACACCATGTCTTCTTCGTTTGAAGCGCTGGGCATGTCACTGCCCTACTCTTCCACCATGGCCAACCCCCATGATGAAACGAAAAACTCGGCCAAAGCATCGGCCAAGGTTTTGCTGGAAGCCATTAAGAATGATTTGAAGCCACGCGATATCGTGACTAAAAAATCGATTGAAAATGCCGTGGCCGTCATCATGGCCACCGGCGGCTCGACCAATGCTGTGTTGCACTTCTTGGCCATTGCACACACGGCTGAAGTTCCATGGACCATTGACGACTTCGAGCGCATGCGCAAAAAGATTCCCGTCATTTGCGACTTGAAACCCAGCGGCAAATATTTGGCGGTTGACTTGCACCAAGCAGGCGGCATTCCTCAAGTCATGAAGGTTTTGTTGAAGGCTGGTTTGTTGCACGGCGATTGCATGACCATCACCGGAAAAACTGTGGCCGAAAACTTGAAAGACATTCCAGACGCACCGCGTGCGGACCAAGATGTGATTCGCCCCATCGACAAGCCCATGTACGCAGAAGGCCACCTGGCCATTCTGAAAGGCAACTTGTCGCCCGAAGGCGCTGTTGCCAAAATCACTGGCTTAAAGAACCCCGTGATCACAGGCCCTGCTCGTGTGTTTGACGACGAGCAGTCTGCTTTGCAAGCCATTTTGGATGGCAAGATCAAAGCCGGTGATGTGATGGTGTTGCGTTACCTGGGCCCCAAAGGCGGCCCCGGCATGCCTGAAATGCTGGCCCCCACGGGTGCCCTCATTGGCGCTGGCTTGGGCGAAAGCGTGGGCTTGATTACCGACGGCCGTTTCTCCGGCGGCACCTGGGGCATGGTCGTGGGTCACGTGGCGCCCGAAGCGGCGGCAGGCGGCACCATTGCGTTTGTGAACGAAGGCGACTCCATCACCATTGACGCGCACAAACTGATTTTGGAATTGAATGTGCCTGAGGCAGAGATTGCTAAGCGCCGCGCCAAGTGGACAGCGCCTGCACCTCGCTATACACGGGGTGTTCAGGCCAAGTTTGCGTTCAATGCTTCCAGCGCCAGCAAAGGTGCTGTGTTGGATTTGTATTGAACTTTAAAGTTTGATTGAAGAGATCAGAGGCCAATGGCGGCGATGCCCGCCTTGGCGATCTGCGCATCTTCGGTGGACTTCACACCGCTCACGCCCACAGCGCCCAGGCAGGCGCCTTCTTTCATGATGGGCACGCCGCCCTCCAACATGCCTTCAATGGTTGGCGCTGACAAAAATGAGTAGCGTCCGCCGTTGATCACATCTTCGTAAACTTTGCTTTCACGTTGTCCCAAAGCGGCTGTCTTCGCTTTGGCGGGTGCAATGTGAGAAGAAACGGGCGCTGCACCATCCAAACGCTGGAAATGCAACAAATGGCCGCCACTGTCCACAATGGCAATGCTGACCGCCCAGTTGTTTTTCTGGGCTTCGGCTTGCGCTGCTGCTGCAATGGCTTGAACGTCGGACAATTCGAGGGTGGATTGAGTTTTCATGGTTTTCAGCAGGTAAAAAATTGAGTTCTAAGCATACCGCAGCGCCATCAGCCCATTCATGTCACCAAAGTCACTGCACAAAAGACCCTGAAAACTTCGGCAAATTGGGCATTTCAGGTTATAAGCCCTACAATTTCCAGACCCGATACCGGGTGAAATATCAGGAGTTCTTCAATGAGCGATCTACAAAATATCGAACAACCTAGCTGGGGCAACGTTGGCAGTACCCCCGCCGAACGCAACAAGGTCATGCGCAACACCTATATGTTGCTTGCCTTAAGCCTGCTGCCCACCGTGTTGGGCGCTTGGTTAGGCGTCGCAACAGGCATTACCCAATCTTTGGGGGGTGGCCTGGGTTTCATTCTCTTTTTAGGCGGCGCCATTGGCTTTATGTTCGCCATCGAGAAAACCAAGCACTCTTCTATGGGCGTTTTGGTCTTGCTGGCTTTCACTTTCTTCATGGGCCTCATGCTCTCGCGCATGATTGCCATGGTCTTGGGCTTCAAAAACGGCCCTGACCTCGTCATGACGGCCTTCGCAGGCACCGCAGGTGTTTTTGCACTCATGTCCGTGTTGGCCAGTGTCATTAAACGTGATTTGTCTGGCATGGGCAAGTGGCTGTTTGTCGGCGCCTTGGTCTTGATGGTGGGCGGCATCATCAATATCTTCGTTGGTTCTACTGCCGGCATGATGGCTTTGTCTGTGGCGGCCATTGGCATCTTCAGCGCCTACATGTTGTACGACTTGAAGCAAATTTTGGATGGCGGCGAAACCAACTACATCAGCGCCACATTGATGCTCTACATGGACTTGTTCAATGTGTTCCAAAGCCTGTTGGCTTTGCTGGGCCTTTGGGGCGGTGAGCGCGACTAAACAGTCGTCCTTTAAAAACCATTCAAAGCATCTGAGTTCGAAAGGACTCAGGTGCTTTTTTGTTGTTCCGAGTTTGGTTTCAAGTTTGGATTAGCGTCTCTCAAAAACAGCCATGCTTTCAACATGGGCGGTATGCGCAAACATATTGACCACGCCGGCACTCAAACATCGGTACCCAGCCCTGTGCACCAACAAGCCCGCATCACGTGCCAAGGTGGCTGGATTGCAACTCACATACACGATGCGCTTGGGAAACCGCCAGGCACCCCGAAGTTCGTCGTTCTCCTGCAACTCAGCAAGTGCCTTGGCCAAGGCAAATGCGCCCTCGCGCGGTGGATCAATCAACCACTTGTCGGCAATGCCATCGGCCATGAGCATTTCAGGAGTCATTTCAAACAAGTTGCGTGCAATGAAGGATGTGGGTGCTAAACGTTTAGCACCCTCACGAAGCGTTTGGTTGCGATCGTAGTTTTCACGCGAGCGTGCCACCAATGTTTCTGCGCCTTCAATGCCCACCACTTCTTGGGCTGTGGTGGCAATGGGCAAGGTGAAATTGCCTAGACCACAAAACCAATCAATCACTCGCTCGTGCGCCTCTGGCTTTAAAAGTCGCAAGGCCCGCGTGACCAAAACTCGGTTGATGTGCGGATTGACTTGTGTGAAGTCGGTGGGCTTGAACGGCATGTGCACGCCAAAGTCTGGCAAGTCGTAGGACAACTCGGCGCCCCCCTGGTCCATCAACTTCACCGTGTCAGGGCCCTTGATTTGCAGCCACCACTGCACATCGTGCAGCTTCGAAAAGGTACGCAAACGGTCTTCATCGGCCGCACTCAGTGGCTCTAGGTGACGCAACACCAACGCTGTGACGGTATCACCCTGAGCCAATTCAATTTGTGGCACTGTTTCTCGCGCATCCATGCCAAAAATCAATGCGCGCAAAGGCATGAGCAAAGCGCTGATTTTTGGGGGCAGCACACGGCATGTTTTGATGTCGGCCACATACCGACTCTTGCGCTCATGAAACCCAATGAGCACTTCGCCTTTTTTGTGCACATAGCGCACAGACATGCGCGCCCTGAATCGGTAGCCCCAGGCAGGCCCTTCCATGGGACGCAACAAATTTTCGGGCTTCACTTTCGCCAGGTGCCACAGATTGTCTTCAAGGACGCGCTGCTTAACGGCCACCTGCGCGCTGGCTTCTAGGTGTTGCATTTTGCACCCACCGCATGCGCCGGCATGCAAACCAAAATGGGGGCAGCCTGGTTTGACGCGTTGCGATGATTCGCGGTGAACGGCCGTGACCACGCCGGCTTCCCAATTGTTCTTTTTACGATGCACATTGGCGGAGACCATTTCGAAAGGCAAAGCACCTTCTACAAAAACCACCTTGCCATCGGGCCTGCGAGCAATGCCTTGCGCTTCCATGTCCAGCGCATCAATGTGCAGCCACCCTGTGGGGAGGTCGGCGCGTCCGAAGATAATTTCTTGTGTTTGTTCTTCGCGTGTTGTGTCGTTCTGCTTGCTCATGGACGGGCCGGTAACAATTTGGCAGGGTCAACAGGCTTACCTTGTTTGCGAATTTCAAAATGGAGTTTCACACGGTCGGCATCGGAGCTGCCCATCTCGGCAATGCGTTGTCCCTTTTGAACCGCTTGATCTTCCTTGACCAACAAAGTCTGGTTGTGTGCGTAGGCTGACAAATAGGTGTTGTTGTGTTTCAAAATCACCAAGTTGCCATAGCCTCTCAGACCAGAGCCGGCATAAACCACTTTGCCATCGGCCGCAGCCAAAACAGGGTCGCCCGCTCTACCGCCAAAGTCCAAACCTTTGTTTTTTGCTTCATCAAAATTTGCCAAGACTTGGCCAGGATGTGGCCACGCAAATACCAAATTTTCATCGGCAGAGACATTCGGTGTTGAAGCCACGTTGTTGGGTGGCGTTGACCCGGGTGAGCTGACAGGCGGCTTAGCAGGTGGCGTGGATCTGGCTGCACTGGCCTCTTGAACGGGCGGCGTCACTCGCAGCACTTGATCAACCTCAATCAAGTTGGGGTTGTCCAAGCCATTCCACCTGGCAATGTCGCGCCATGCTTGACCGTGGTCAAGCGAAATCTTGGTGAGCGTGTCGCCAGGGCGTACGCTGTAGTAACCAGGCTTGCCGGCATTTTCAGGGCTCGGCAAAGAGGGGCCCATCGACACTGGGGAACTTACGGCAACAGGCGTGCTTTGAACTTGTGGTTTTTGGGGCGCGCGAACAGGACTTTGTCCAGCCACTTTGTCCTCAACAGGAATGGGGCCGCGCGGCCTTGAGCTGCAGGCGGTCAATGCACAAGCTGCCAACACAGTAAGAACCATCAAGGTTTGACGGCCACGCATAAGTTTCATTCCATATCCTTCAGGAAATACCCGATTTTAGAGGGACAAAGTGAACAGCCTCAAGAACCGTTTGCTTCAAGCCCTCAGGGGTTTTGTCGACCACCATAAGTGCTTGCTGGCCATGGGTTGTCACGGTGGGGGCAACCAGCCTGCCGCCCATTGCCAATTGGTCCAGCCATGCTTGGGGCAGATTCTCGCCACCTGCAGCAGAAATAATGGCGGCATAAGGCGCACCCTGGGGGTAGCCCAGCATGCCATCGCCAAATAGCAAGTGCACATTGGCCAATCGAAAGTGGCGCAAGTTGGCGCGTGCCTTTTCGTGCAAGCCCTTGAGTCGCTCGATGCTGTAGACCTCGGTGGCAATGTGACTCAGCAGCGCAGCTTGGTAGCCACAGCCCGTTCCAATTTCCAAAACCCGACCCAGCTTACCTGCGGCGCCTTCTCGCAAGAGCGCCATCATTCGTGCCACCACATTGGGCTTAGAGATGGTTTGACCTAAACCGATGGGCAAGCTGGTGTCTTCATAGGCCTGATTGACCAAAGCGCTTTCAACAAAACGATGGCGCTCTACGGTGCCCATCGCTTGGAGAACCAGGGGATCTTGGAGACCTTGCGCCGCCAGTTTTTGCACCATGCGTTGGCGCACCGCACTGGAGTCGAGTCCCAAACCTTGTGGATGAAGGGGCGCAGCCCGGGTTACTTGCACTTTGGCGGGCGAAGATTTGGCCTTTTGATCGAGCTTGATGGGAAAACCAGGGCGCTGTGCCATCAACCCTCCCACACTTTAAGCCGAGACAAATTTTGCGCCCACAATCCGGCGTTTGCGTGATCTGTCAAGTCGACCTGCAAAGGTGTGACGGTGACGTGTCCATTTTTGGCTGCATGAAAATCTGTGCCCTCGCCGTCGTCCATGGCTTCACCTGCGCTGCCAATCCAATACATGGTTTCGCCACGCGGGCTCATTTGGGTGATGACGGCTTCGGCCGCATGACGACGACCCAACCTGCAAAGCGTGGCCGCTTTGAAATCAGCAGATCGATTGGGAATATTGACGTTGAGCAACCAGGGTGCTTTGCCAATCATTTGAGCTTGCTCAAATTGGGCCACCATGTTTTTAGCGAACTCAGCCGCCTTGTCTAAATGGGCCCAGCCTTTTTCAGTTTGCGAAAATGCCAATGCTGGAACGCCAAACAAATAAGCTTCCATGGCCGCCCCCACCGTACCAGAGTAAAGGGTGTCGTCGCCCATGTTGGCGCCATTGTTGATGCCAGAGACGACCAAGTCGGGGCGATAGCCCAACAAGCCTGTGAGGGCAATGTGCACACAATCGGCTGGCGTGCCATTGACATACCTAAAACCGTTTTCGCCGTGACGCACATACAAAGGCGAATGCAAGGTCAGCGCGTTGGACTTTGCACTGTTGTTGTGCTCAGGTGCGACCACCTCTACAACGGCCACTTGCTTCAGGGCGTGATAAAGCGCCACAATGCCTTCAGCACGGTAACCGTCGTCGTTTGAAATGAGAATTTTCATGGGTAGATCCTTGCCCCCAATTGTAGGTCGCTACCGAGACATCCCATAGGCCACTTTGGCCTTTATATTCAATCCATTGTGTCAATTTTTTGAGGAGAATTTCTGTGCATGCTTGGCTCTGTGAAAACCCTGTTGGCGTTGATGCTTTAACTTGGAAAGAAATCCCCACCCCGGCGCCGCAAGCCGGTCAAGTCTTAATTCGCATTGAAGCGGCCAGCTTGAACTTTCCAGACCTCTTGATTGTTCAAAACAAATACCAAATGAAGCCTGATTTGCCCTTCGTGCCAGGCTCTGAATATGCCGGCGTCATTGAGGCTGTTGGCGAAGGCGTCACGCACCTCAAGGTCGGTCAATCTGTCGCCTGTTTGTCGGGCACCGGTGGTTTTGGCACCCATACTTTGGCGCCTGCCAAGCTGTGCATGCCCCTGCCCCCAGGCTTTCCAGCGGTCGATGCGGCAGCGTTCATCATGATCTACGCCACTTCACACCACGCCCTGATGGACCGTGCGGCCTTAAAGGCGGGTGAAACAGTTTTTATTTTGGGCGCTGCAGGTGGTGTGGGCACAGCCGCCATTCAAATTGCCAAAGCAGCAGGCGCTCGGGTCATTGCCGCCGCATCCAATGATGAAAAATGTGCATTGTGCAAATCCTTGGGCGCAGACGAAACCATCAACTACACCACGCAAAATATGCGTGAGGTCTTAAAAACACTGACAGAGGGCAAAGGCCCTGACATCATTTACGACCCCGTGGGTGGCGACTTTGCAGAACCGGCTTTCCGCTCCATTGCTTGGCGCGGTCGCTACTTGGTGGTGGGGTTTGCAGCGGGCCCCATTCCGGCGCTTCCTTTTAATTTGGCCTTGTTAAAAGGCGCTTCCATCGTGGGTGTTTTCTGGGGTGACTTTGCAAGACGCGAGCCGCAAGCCAATGCCGCCATGATGGCCGAGCTGGCGCAGTGGTATGCGCAAGGCAAAATCAAACCCGTGATCGACCGCACCATGCCCATGCATGAACTGAAAGCCGCCTATGCCCACATGGGTTCACGTGGGGTCATGGGCAAATTGGTGATGGTTAATTAGCTTCAGAATTCTTGCGCAACCAGCTGGTCAATGGCCTGCGCAAGTTCAAAGTCTTTGCTGGTTAAACCTTGGGCATCATGCGTCCATAATTTGACGCGAATGCGGGTATAGGCGGACACCATCTCAGGATGATGGTTGTGGCTTTCGGCCAACTCACTCACCTTGACCAACATTTCAATGGCCTTTTTGTAGCTGTCAAATCGCCATTCTTTGGCAATGCTTGACTCTAAATCGTTCAAAGTCCATTCATGCAGACTCTTAAAACAAGCTTCAACTTGAGAGGGATTGAGTCGTTCAGGGGCCATCAGATACCGTCACTTTCAGGGCTGCGCGCGAGTTGCGACACAAACAAGTATGCAGTCACTGGTTTGGCAGCAATCACATGGCTTGATTGTTGAATTCAGAAAATCTATTTTTTACTTTTAATGCTTTAAAAATCGAATTTCATATAAAAATTAATCTAAAAGCATTTAAATTATGCACACCCTTTATTTTCTCTAGGGCTTTACGTTGAATCAATCATTCAAATTGTTCTATAAAGATCAGAGGATACCTTGATGACGACACCGCGTTTTGAAAATCGCGCGCCAAACGGTTTAAACAGCCGTGTGACTGTGGGCGCCGTGTTGCTGGCGGCAGGTTCTGCATCGCGCATGGGCAACCGGCCCAAATGTCTGCTTGAGTTAGAGGGTGTGCCATTGATCCGTCGCCAATTGATTGCACTCTCAGGCGCAGGCGTGGACGAGGTCGTTGTTGTGCTGGGACATTACGCCGACCGGATAGAAAAAGCGGTTAAAGAATTTCCCGTGACCCTGATGCGTAACCCCAACCCAGATGACGGACAGATTTCTTCCCTCAGAGTAGGGCTGCAAGCGCTCTCGGTCAAACTCGATTCAGTGCTGGTTGCGCTGGCAGATCAGCCCTTCATTAACTCTCAAGACATCAACGATCTGATGGCCGCCTATCAAAAT
>JBIKOZ010000032.1:0-9289 GCA_044357745.1 Limnohabitans sp.
GCGTCCAAATTCAGGGCCAAGGTTTGGCGCCATTCATCCAGCGTGATTTCATCCGAGAGTTTTTTGAAAAATAGGCCAGCACAACATGCCAAAGCATCGAGACCGCCTAAAGCTTGAGCAGCTTTTCCGGGCAGTTCAGCGCAGGCTTCATCGTCAAGCAAGTCTTGCACAAACACCACCGCTTGCGGCAATACCCGTTGAAGCACCTGCACTTGATTTTGAGTTTGCACCACTGCCGCCACCTTGGCACCATGGCGCGCAAGTGCGCAAGCCGTGGCCAAGCCGATGCCCGAACCTGCGCCGGTCACCAGCGCGTGACGCCCTGATAATTCCATGGCAGTGTTGGGCATGGCTTAAAGACCTAAATAGTTTTTACGCAACTCAGGATCGCGCGCCATTTCTGCAGCGGTGCCTTGCATGGCCACCACACCGTTTTCGATGATGTAGGCACGGTGCGCAATGGCCAAGGTTTGCACCGCATTTTGCTCCATCAATAAAATGGGCATGCCCTCTTTGTTGATCTTGGCAATCAACTCAAACATTTGCTCCACCAACAAGGGCGACAGGCCCAAGGAGGGCTCATCCATGATGAGCAACGCGGGCTCAGACATGAGGCCGCGGCCAATGGCCAGCATCTGCTGCTCACCACCCGACAATGTGCCTGCCAGTTGTGAAAAACGCTCTTTCAGTCGAGGGAAAATTTCGACCACCCGTTCTAAATTTTTTGTACGGTTGGCCTTGCCGCGAACTTGGCTTCCAAGCTCTAAGTTTTCGCGGACATTCATATTTGGAAAAATTCTTCGGCCTTCCGGCACATGAATCAATCCTCTTTGCACCACCTCAGTCGAGTTCATGCCCGTGATGTCTTCGCCCTGAAAACGGATGGAACCACTGAAGGGTTTGTAAAGTGCAGAAATATTGTTGTTGAGCGTAGACTTGCCAACGCCATTGCTGCCAAGCACTGCCACAATTTCGCCAGCGCCCACCGCCAAATTGATGCCACGCAAAATTTCGATTTGGCCATAGCCCGCGTGCAGATCACGAATTTCAAGCATGCGCTACTCCTTGCGCTTGTCCTGGCATTTGATCTGCAGCACCGCGGCCCAAGTAAGCCTCAATCACTTCGCGGTTGTTCACCACCTCTTGTGGTTTACCCTCTGCAATGATCTTGCCGTAAGACAACACATAAATGTATTCCGACAAACTCATCACGGCATGCATGACATGCTCGATCAACAAAATAGTGACGCCAGAATCGCGAATGCTGCGAATGAGGTCAATGATTTCAACAATTTCTTGGGGGTTCAAGCCGGCCATCACTTCGTCAAGCAACAAAAGCTTGGGCCCTGTGGCCAATGCGCGGGCTAACTCCAGACGCTTGCGCCCTGCCACCGTGAGATCGGATGCAGGCTGATCGAGCATGCCCGACATGCCTACTTTGTCGGCAATCAAGCGCGCATGGGCATGCGCCTCTTTTTTGCCAGCAAATTGCTGAAAAGCACCGACAGCAATGTTTTCAAGGACCGATAGCTTGGCAAAGGGTTGCGTGATTTGGAAGGTGCGAACCATGCCCAGACGCGCAATGTCGTGCACCGCCATACCTACAATGTTTTGGCCCAGCAATTCAACTTGACCTTCATCGATTTTGTAGAAGCCCGCAATGGACGCAAACAAAGTTGTTTTACCTGCGCCATTGGGACCAATCAGAGAAACAATTTGACCCGCACCTACTTCAAGGGAAGCGTTGTCAACGGCGCGCAAGCCACCAAATATCTTGGTTAAAGCTTTTACTTTGAGCATCAGACGTCTCCTTTCTTGGCAGCAGATGCCAAGCGGCCAGCCTTTTTTTGTTCCCTGCCCTTGAACAACTCAACCAAGCCATTGGGCAAGAAAGCAATGATGATGACCAACAAGGTACCGTAGAGCACCAGAGACAAACCTTGGATACTGAACATAGAGCGAGTGACCTCACTGACCAAGGCAAGCAACACCGCGCCAATGAGAGGACCATAGACAGTGCCAGCGCCACCGATCATGCTGACCAACAGCATCTCGACTGACTTGTCGACACCAAACACAATGGTGGGATCGATGTACAAAAAGTATTGCGCAAAGAAACACCCACCCACCCCAGCGATGGCACCAGAGATGGCCATGATTTTGATTTTCTCAACGAAGGTATTGATGCCCAATGCGCGCGCTGAATCTTCGTTTTCGCGAATGGCAGCCAGTCTGGCACCAAAACGTGATGCCTTGAGCCACAACGCAATCGCCACCGAGATGACCGTCAAGGTCAAAATGATGAAGTAGAAAACGCGTCGATCCCCAAACTGGAAATTGGCGGATGTTTGCTTCATGGGAATCAGCATGCCCAAACCGCCCCCGGTGATATCGACTGAGTTGGCGACGATACGGAACACTTCAGCAAAAGCCAACGTGATCAATGCAAAGTAGGACCCTTTCAAGCCTGCTCTGAACGACAACACCGCAATGAACCACCCAGCCGCAGCACCCGCCAAAGCAGAGGCCGGCAAACCCCACCAGGGGTTAAAACCAAAACGCATTTGTACAATGGTGGAGGCATAAGCGCCCACCCCAAAGAAAGCCACATGCCCAAACGAAAGCTGGCCCGCAAAGCCGCCTGCAATGTTCCATGACTGGCCAATGAAAGCGTAGAAAAGGGCCAGCACACCAAAGTTGATGACAAAGGCTGAGTCAGAGACAAACGGAAAGATAATTGCGGCAGCCAACAACACGGCGTGAAGGGCCCACGGTGAACGATTGAAGATCATCGCTTGTCTCCAAAAAGGCCGGAAGGGCGGAACAACAGAATCAGAATGAAGATGAGAGAGATACCAATTTGTCCAAGGCTTTCACCCAAGTAAAGGCCACCAAAAGATTCAGTCAAGCCGACAATCAAACCGCCTACAACAGCCCCCAAGAAGCTGCCCATACCGCCCAGCACCACCACCGTGAAAGCGACCATCACAAACACATGGCCTGTGGTGGGTGAGACATAAAAAATGGGCATGAGGAGAGAGGCTGCAGCGCCCAACGTGGCCATGCCTAAGCCGAACGAAATGGCAAAGACCTTGTCAACATCAATGCCAACCAAACGAGCACCCATGCGTTCTTTGGCCACTGCGCGAATGGCGCGGCCCGTGTCTGTTCGCGTGATAAAAATACCCAGCAAGGCACACATCACCATGGCCGCAACAAACGAGATGACCTTGGGCAACCCTATTAACAAAGGTCCAACTTCAAACATCTTGTCGCTGTATGACATCGAGATGGTCTGTGAATCGCCCGAGAAAAACATGAGTGCCAGGTTTTCAATGACAATGGACAAACCCAGCGTAATGAGCAGAATGTTTTCATCTTTGCCGTAAGACAATTTGCCGATGAAATACTTGTAAAGCACATAGCCCATGACAAACATGGAAGGCATCGTGACAATCAAGGAAAGATAGGGATCAACACCCAGTTTCGTCACCAAATAAAAAACACCAAACATAGCCACCATCAACATGCTACCGTGGGCAAAATTAATGATGTGTAAAACACCATAAATCAATGTAAGCCCAGACGCGACGAGGGTGTAGATACCCCCCATGAGGATGCCATTGATGACCGCTGCTCCGATAATGGTCAGGTCCAAAACGAATTCCTTAAAATGAGGTCAATGAAGATATCGTCAAACTGCAATATAAATTCTCACAAGAAATTCAACCTGACTGCAAATGGCAGTCAAGTTGAAATCTCCGTTAGAAATCTAATTAATTTAGAAGCCGTTCAATCCGGCAACAAATGCTGAGTTAGTACTTAGCAAATGTTTGGCCGGAGACCCCGCATCAGCCGAATTTAGGACGCGGGAAGACGGGCTTCACCGCTGAAAATTCATTGGGCCAAACCACATTGATGTCGGTCCTGGTGGCCTGCAGCATTGCGGCACGACCCCCTGAGTTTTGACCGTCGACGAACTTTGTGGGGCCATAGGGCATGAAGTGGTCGGACCAGGCGCTGGCCTCGAGAGCGGCAATCACCCTTTCCTTGTCAGCCGACCTAGCGCGCTCCAGCGCATCAGCGTAACACTTCACGGAGTTGTAGCCACAGTAAACCTCGAAGGTAAACAGCCCACCCTTTGCCTCTACCGCCTTGCGCATGGCCATGGCCTTAGGATTGTTCGGGTTGTACCAGTGGTTGAAGTCCATCATGTTCTGAGCGATGTCAGGCTGCTCACTGACGAGCTTGAAGTTGAATCCACCACCCAGCACACTGAACATCGCCGCCACATCAACGCGCTGCTGATGCAGGGTGCGCGCCAACAAAACGTACTCATTTTGGTAGTTGCTCATGATCACCAGATCTGGCTTTATGCCCTTGATACGCAAAGCCACGTTGGAGAAATCGCGAGTGGGGTTGGCGTGTTTGATGACCTCTGCCACCTGCACATTGATGCCAGGAAGGCGGTCGGCAAGCAGCTTGGCCGTACCCGTACCGAACTCCGACTCCTCGTGCACCAAAACCGCGGTCTTGGCCACACCGCCTGCGGCCTTGTTAACTTCGCCCAAGCCCACAATGGCATCGTCCACGCACTTGCCAAAGCCAGGCGCCAACCTGAACACATTCTTGAGCCCGCGCCTAACGATTTGGTCGGAGACGCCAACGTCAATCATGAACGGGGTGTTGTACTTGGCTGCGGCCTGTGTGGCCGGGAGTGCAATTGCGCTGGAGAAGCAGCCCACATAAGCCGCCACACCTGCCTGATGCAGGCGCTCCACCTCGGACACGCCGACCTCGGGGCGGGATTGTGAATCGCCCAGGGCGGCCTCAAGTTTGGCCCCACCCATCGACTTGATACCGCCAGCCGCGTTGATCTCATCGATGGCCATCTGGCAGCCAAGGCGGCCTTGACCTCCGCTGTAGGCCAGTCCACCACTAACAGGGTGCACCAAGCCAATCTTGATGGGCGCAGGTTGCGCCAGCAAAAGGCCAGGTGCGCCGAAAGCGGTGGTCGCTGCACCAGCTTGCAAAATCAAACGACGGGATACGCGGACATCAGACGTCATGGTAATTCCTCAATGAAGAAGTTGGGGGTTAAGTTAAATTGTTCCATTTATAGAACAATTGAACACACTGTGCAACAATCCTTTTTTAAAGTCAAGCGGACAACTCCCAATCTTTTCAAAAAATCAGCCGCATTTTCTCGCAACATGGGCTTGACCCAAAACTGCACCACGAAGGCTTTATTGGCACCACGATGGACCACTCGCATTACAGCTACAGCCCGCTGCCCCACCGCACGCCTTTTCTCTTAGCGCCGGGCTTGCACGTTTATGTGGTGCTCTATTTAGAACACTGGGACTTTGAAGCGCCCGCAGACAGTCTGCGTGATCCAAGATTTGTAGGTGAGTTTGGAAGCTTCAACCCCGACTACCGAAGTTGGACACAACGTGAATATGGCTTGCGGATCGGTATTTTTCGACTCATAGACACTCTGCGTGAGGCAGGCATCCAAGTGGTGGTCGCCGCCAACAGTCTGGTACTACCCCGTGTCCCGCAGGCGCTTGAAGCGTTGAAGCTATCGCAAGCGCAATGGTTGGGTCACGGCATGGCCGCCACCCGACTGATGCATTCCAACATGCCCCTCGAGGTGCAGCAAGATCACATCAGCAGTTCTCTCACGGCCCTTCAAACTTTCACAGGCGAAGTGACTCAGGGTTGGCTCAGCCAAGATTGGGGCACGTCACCGCACACTCAAGGTTTGTTGGCCGATGCCGGCATTCGCTACACCCTCGATTGGGGCAATGACGATCAGCCCTACTGGATGTCTCCGGCAGGCACTTCTGAAAAAAGTTTGCTGGCCATTCCTTTGTCCAGCGAATGGGACGACGTTCAAGGGCAATGGTTCAGGCCTGTAGAGCCCGCACAACATGCGCAACAAATTTTTCAAGCTGCACAGCAAATGCGCGATGAATGCCAAGCGCATCAACGCAGTGCTGTCATGGGGCTAGGGCTTCACCCCTGGGTTTGGGGCATGCCCAGCCGCATTCGTTATTTACGTGAATTGCTAACGCAATTGACCCACACTGAAGGCATCACTTTCAGCACCCCTCAAAAAATTTATGCCCAGTGCGCTGGCAGCGCAACGGTTTAATCTAAGTACAAGGAACACGCCATGGACTACCTCGATACGCTCAGCCATTTCGCATCAAGCCTTGACTATTCAAAGTTAGAGCCACAAGTGCAAGACCAAGTGGGTTGGATCTTGGCTGATACGGTGGCAGCCATGGCGGCCGGTTCAGCAGAACCTGAATTGCGCGCCATTGCAAAGCGGCAAGCGGCGGGCACGCCCCACCATTCAGCACTACTCATTGGCTTGGGACAAAAAAGTACGCCTGAAGCAGCCGCCTTCATCAATGGCACATCCGGCACATTTTTGGAGATGGACGAAGGCAACCGGTTTTCTCGTGGCCATCCTGCGGTTCATGTCATTCCGGCTGCTTTGGCGCTCAGTCAAGAACGCACAGCCACCGAAGAAAGTTTTCTAGCGGGCATTGTGGTGGGCTATGAAGTGGGCTCGCGTTTAGGCGCAGCCTCCCAATTGCGAGGTGCCATGCACCCCCATGGCACTTGGGGAACCTTGGGTGCCGCCGCAGCCTGCGGGCGAGTTGCCGGCCTAGATGACAATGACATGCGCCAGACCATCAATATTTCTGCATCACTGACCACCGCCACGTCCAAGCAAACCATGCTCGAAGGCGGCTTGGTTCGCAATGTGTATGCAGGCATGAGCAACCGAAATGGCTTGCTGGCACTCAACTTGGCCGAATGCGGTTTCAATGGCGAACGCGATGGCCCCTCTTCATTGCTGGGCAAAATCATCTCAGAAAGTTTTCAGCCCGAAGCCGTCACGCAAGGCTTAGGACACGACTGGCACTTCATGCGCAACTACTTCAAATTGCATTCATGCTGCCGCTATAACCATGGCACGTTGGATGCCATTGATCTCATGGCAGCCGCGCAAAGGCTGCCTCAGGTCAGTGACATCGAACGCATTGAAGTGGTGACTTATCATCTGGCGGCTGAGCTCAATGATCCTGCTCCCACCAACACCTTGGCTGCCAAATTCTCAGTGCCCTTTGCTGTCGCCACAAGATTGATCAACCATTCGAGCGCTCTTGCAAGCTTCACATGGGACCAAGTGCGTAACCCTGCCGTATTGGCCTTGGCACAAAAAGTGACAGTGGCGCATGACCCTGCGATGAGCGCCAGACTTCCGATGGAAAGACCTGCCAAGGTCACCCTTCATCTCAAAGATGGCAGCCAAGTCGCAGGAGAAGCGGGCGTCAATCGAGGTGACGATGCATCACCCTACACCCGAGCTGAATTGCGCGATAAATTCATGGGACTCACAGGGCGTGTCTGGCCCCTTGCGCACTGCGAAAAGCTTTTGCAGGCCACTTTAGATTTGGCCAACTTGAAAACACCGCTTCAGGGGTGGTCTGAGTTACTGGCTCATCCGGCGCAATGAGCCCTTGCGTCAAATGCGGCTGAAGCTTCAGTCAATTTAGCGCAACGAATTATCACCGGCCATGTAAACATAGACTGCGGTGAATATGCCATCTTTCAATTCAAAGAAGTTGCAATTATTTTTGACCAATTTTTCGCCTTCGTGCGTTATGTTTTCGACGCGAAAGCGACTGGCAATGCGCTGAGCGGTCACGTCCACCGTGTGCGTGAAATTGCCATGCCAGACTTTGGCATAGCGCTCATTCAGCCGCTCGTACATGCCGCGTATTTCAACCTCACGGCCTTCGTAAAAAATACCATGATTGGGTATGGCAAATTGCGCTTGGGGTGCAAAGAAAGTCAGCGTACCTTCAACATCTTTGCGGTCAACTGCTGAAAAATAGCGCTCGGCCACGGCCACAAGTTGCGCTTGGTCTAGACTGATTGAACTCATACTGCCTCCTTAAATCCTGCATCTTGCAAAGCACGGAAGTGTGACAAAGCATCGGCATGGGCCTTGAAGGACTCCACCGACAAAGCATGTTGCATGCGTTGCTCTTCCAGAAAATGTCCGTGGCTGCGCCCCCGCACGCACAAAGCGGAAGGCTTCACCGAACCAATCGGCTTCACGTGTGCAGGGATGTAGCTGATGGCAAATCCCAGACGACGGTCGTTGGTTTCATTCGCACCCGACGCATGCACCAGGTCGGTGTGATGCAGCGACATCTGGCCAGGGCCCACAGGAATGAAGGCGCCTTTTACATCATCAAATCGGTCGCTGATGCCTTGCCCGCGGCGAATCATGTTCATGGGCTCAGGTTTGTCATCGTGCTCAAACGCACCCCACTGATGACTGCCAGGCAAAACTTGCATGCAACCGGCAGCGATACTGGCATCGCTCAAAGCCACCCAAGCCGTCACATGCAAATGCGGTGACAAATAAAAATACGTGCTGTCTTGGTGCCAGCGTACATAAGCCGGCGTGTTGGCTTCTTTCAAAAAAAGTGTGGAGTGATACACCAAAATATCAGACCCAATGACGTCTTCGACGGCATCCAAAATTCGCGGGTGATGGACCAACTGATCCGCCCAATTGAACAAGAGATAGCTTTTTGACTTTTCAGGAAAATCAATGGTTTGACCGCGTTGTTTTTCCCAGTCTTCCAAATCATCTCGGAAGGCCCTCACCTCTTCGGCGCTCAATACATCAATGGGCGACACACACCCATCACGCGCATAAGCTTCAACTTGCGATGCACTCAATAATTTAGGCAAGATCTGACTCCCCCATGTTTTGTAAACTGAAAAATTTCAAGCCCGATTCACGGACTGCTGTGCAGCACTCATCATGTCTTGCAACATGTCCAGTCGGGGGTGCATGGGTCGCGGATAGGCCTTGCGACTTTGCGCCAAACCCAATCCCAATGCAGCTTCGGCCATTTTGTAACTCAGGGGGCCTGGATTAATGACCGGCACTGGCAAACGTTGGCTCAAATAAACATGCGACTGGTGCATGGTGGTCGAGCCCAAAATCAAAACTTCAGCACCATCCTTATCAATGGCTTCATAGGCTGCTTTTTCTAACAAAGGAAAGACGTCCTCTTCTTTGCCAGACAACAATGATTGGTTGTCGGTGGACATTTCAATAGAGCGCACAGAGGCACATTTGTGATGCAATCCCAACTCATCCAAGGCTTTTTTGTACAGCGGCTTCCAGCGATTGGCCATGGTCAACACAGAGAATCGATCGCCCAACATCAAGGCTGCCAACATCGAC
>JBIKOZ010000307.1:0-2597 GCA_044357745.1 Limnohabitans sp.
TTCTCGCACCAATGCTGGGAAGCGCCAAAATAAGGATGCCAAAACCAGCGAAGATCATGGCGGGAAAGCCCACTGAAAAAATGTTCAAGCTGGGCGCCGCGCGTGTTGCAACACCTAAACCAATGTTGATGAACAACAGGGCCACCATCACTGGCAGGGCCGTTAAAAGCGCGCCTAAGAACAGCATGGAACTCCAAGCCACCAACTGACGCCATGCCATATCGCCCAATAAAGTGCCACCAATGGGAAGACTGGTAAAGCTTTCGACGACCAAATTCAGGAGCATGCCATGGCCACCCAATCCGACAAAAATCAAGGTGCCCATCACCAATAAAAATTGGCTGATGACAGGCACGTTGCCCATGTTGGGATCGATCATGGTGGCCATCGACAAGCCAATGGCATTGGCAATGGACATGCCGGCCACCACAATGGCCGAGGTGACCACTTGCAGCATGAGGCCCATGAGCAAACCAATCATGAGTTGATTGACAATTTCCAGAAGGCCAGCGGCTGACAGTGGGTCAATGGTGGGCCAGGTATGAAGCGGGTACACCAACCAAGTGATGGACATGGCCAACACAATTCGGATGCGCAAGTTGACCGCGCGCAATGAAAAAACGGGTGCGGCAATCAGCAAGGCTGAAATTCGCAGCATGGGCCACAGCAACGCATAGAAGCGGTCTAGCAATTCAATGGCTGCGACATCCATGGCAATCAGTCTTAGGTAAAGAGCCCAGGGATGCGCTGGAAAATACTGCGGGTGTAGTCAACCAAGGTGGTGAGTTGCCAGCCGCCGACCAAAGCAAGCGCAATGGCCATGGCCGCCAATTTGGGGATGAAACTCAAGGTGGCTTCATTTATGGAAGTGGCCGCTTGCAAGATACCAATGACGAGGCCGACAAACAGTGCAACGCCTAAAAGTGGCGCTGAAATTAAGACGGTGACCCATAAAGCTTGTCTGCCAAGTTCAACGACGGTGGAGGTGTCCATGAAGCGTGTCTTTCTGAGTTCGAAAATGAAGTCGCAAAGCTAGATCGGAAAGCCAGGTTACAAAACTAGGTCACAAAGCTTGCTGCGAGCGAGCCCAAAATAAGACTCCAGCCGTCCACCAATACAAACAACATCAATTTGAAAGGCATTGAGATCATCATGGGTGAGAGCATCATCATACCCATTGACATGAGCACGCTGGCCACCACTAAATCGATAACGACAAATGGGATGTAGATCAGAAAGCCAATGGTAAATGCGCTTTTTAATTCGGATGTGATGAAGGCGGGTACCAAGGTGGCAAAGGGCACTGCTGCTGCGTTCACGGGCTCGCCTTTGCTTGCCATTTGCATAAAGAGACCAATGTCGTCTTCGCGTGTTTGCTTCAGCATGAAACTTCTGAGAGGCTCTTCAGCTGCAGCCAAGGCTTTTTCAAAGGCCATACCGTTTTGCATGTAGGGAACCAATGCGTTGTTGTAAATGTCACCTAAAACAGGCGACATGATGAACAAGGTCAGGAACAAAGCCAGACCCACCAAAACAGTGTTGGGGGGTGTTTGGCCCGTGCCCAAGGCTTGCCGCAAAATCGACAAAACAATGATGATTCGAACAAAGGACGTCATCATGAGCAGGAAAGAGGGCAGCAGCGTGAGAGAGGTCATCAACGCCAGCAGTTGGAGCGTCAGACTGTATTGCGTGCCCGATTTGCCCCCACTGACATTGACCATGGGAATGCCTTGCGCAGACGCTACCAATGGAAACGCCATCACAACAAGAGCGATGAAAATACTGGCCCAAACTACTGGCTTACGAAACATGGGGGGCTCCATCGGGTGCTTGATGTTCCAAGGCACTGGTTAAATTGTTTGCGTCTAAAGCGGGCAAGTCGCCATTCGGCCAACTTGTAATACCATTGATTTGAGTGGGACTGACGCCAATGAGAACTTCGCGCTCACCCACACGGATCAGCGCGACTTTTTGACGGGTGCCCACACTCAGGGTCTCAATAATTTGTAAACGACGGCCAGAATTTTGACTGTTTATTTTGCTTTGTAATTGACGCAGACCCCACAACATGGCCAGCATTAATGCGACCACCAAGGCCAGGCTGCCGAGCATGCGAAAAAGGTCAGCGCCTGAAATTCCGGAGGTCATAAATGAGCTTACAAATTCTTCATGCGTTCGGCCGCTGGTGCGACACGGGTCAGACGGACACCGTAACGATCGTTCACCAAGACAATTTCGCCTTGGGCCACAACGGTATTATTTACCAGCAAGTCTAGCGGTTCGCCAGCGATGCGGTCAAGTTCAACCACGCTGCCTTGCGTCAGACGCATCAAGTCGCGGATCTTAATTTGTGCACGTCCCACTTCAATGGACATGGTCACGGTGATGTTTTGCAACACCTCTTGATTGATTTTGCCAGAGGCATCTGTCAACAAAGGGTTGTCTAGGGTCGCTTCAGCAGTGGTATCGGTCATGACAGTTTCCTGAAAAAATCATTGCAAGCCTGGAACATAGGCGCGTTCAACTTGAACAGCCACTTGGGCACCCAACGCGCCCACTTGAACGTCAAAGGCGGGTAAGCCATTGACCAACATTCG
>JBIKOZ010000308.1:0-2593 GCA_044357745.1 Limnohabitans sp.
TCAAACCTCAAGGGCTTGGCAGCGGCAACTCGGTGCCAAACTTGGCGCGCTTGACGCTGAAGAAGGCTTTCACATTTCTCACATTGGCATCTTGCGTGAGCAATTTTTGTGTGAGCGCTAAGTAAGTGGGCATGTCCGCAGTTTGCACCACCAAGATGAAGTCAGGCCCAGGCGAGACACGCCAACACTGCTGAACGGCCTGTTCAGCCACAGCGCGCGTTTCAAAAGCTTGAAGCCACTCTTCGCCCTGTTTGTCGAGACTGACCTCAATCAGGGCTGTGAGTCCTTGGCCCATGTGACGCCCCAATTTGTCGGCCGACAAAATGGCCACCTGCTTTTCAATCCAACCCTCTTGCTGCAAACGCTTGGTTCGCCTGAGGCAGGTGGGTGCGGAGATGCGCATCTTTTCTGCCAAGGCCACATTGTTCAGGCTGGCATCGGCTTGCAAAAGCGCCAACAACTTGAGGTCTGTGGCATCCAAGGCATCTGCGGAAAGTTGAGAATGGCTTGTCATTGATTTAATTTTTATTTCAAATTAATAAAATTAATGAAATAATAAAACAAAAATTAATATTTATGAAATTTAATTTCAATTAAATTCAATAAATTACAAAGTAATTTCATTGCCAGAGGTCTAAGATGCCGGCACATTCAATTGAAAGGATTGGCACATGTGCGGCATTGTTGGTGCAGTTTCCGATAGAAACATCGTTCCCATCTTGGTACAGGGCTTACAGCGCTTGGAATACCGGGGTTACGACTCCTGCGGTGTGGCCATTCACGAGGCCAGCCTGAAGCGCGGTCAGGGCGGCCTCCAGCGCGCGCGCAGCACGTCGCGCGTGTCCGAATTAATGAGCCAAATTGAAACCGATCATTTGGCAAGCGGTACCGGCATTGCACACACCCGATGGGCGACGCATGGCGCACCCGCTGTGCACAACGCACACCCGCATTTCAGTTCTGGTCCGGGGACTTTGGCTTCTCTGGCAAACAAACCTGGCCGTGTGGCATTGGTGCACAACGGCATCATTGAAAACCATGACGAGTTGCGTGCGCAATTACAAACCAAGGGCTATGTGTTCACCAGCCAAACCGACACAGAGGTGATCTCGCATTGGGTAGACAGTGTGTATGAGGGCGATTTGTTTGAGGCCGTGAAGCGCACTATTTTGGAATTGAAGGGTGCTTACGCCATTGCTGTGTTCCACAAAGATGAGCCACAGCGCGTGGTGGGTGCGCGTGCCGGTTCACCGCTGATCTTAGGGGTGGGTACCTCGCATCATGAAAATTTCTTGGCCAGCGATGCCATGGCACTTGCAGGTGTGACAGATCAAATTGTTTATCTGGAAGAAGGCGATTTGGTTGACATTCAGTTGGGTAAATATTGGATAGAAGACCGGCACCATCAGCGTGTAGAACGACCTGTGAAAACAGTCAATGCCCACAGCGGTGCTGCAGAGTTAGGCCCCTACAGGCATTACATGCAGAAAGAAATCTTTGAGCAACCGCGTGCCATTGCAGATACTTTAGAAGGTGTGGCGCACATCGTGCCAGAGTTATTTGATGGCCTGAGCGATGGCGCGAACGCTGCAAGCGCATTCAAAGTCTTCCAAGAAATTGACAATGTGCTGATCTTGGCTTGTGGCACCAGTTACTACAGTGGCTGCGTGGCCAAGTACTGGTTGGAGTCTGTGGCCCAAATACCCTGTCAAGTGGAAATTGCCAGTGAATATCGCTACAGAGATTCAGTGCCCAACCCGAAAACTTTGGTGGTCACTATTACGCAGTCCGGTGAAACAGCCGACACCTTGGCCGCTTTAAGACATGCGCAAAGTTTGGGTATGCAACACACCCTGACCATTTGCAACGTGGCCACCTCTGCGATGGTGCGTGAATGCAAGTTGGCTTATGTCACTCGCGCCGGCACTGAAATTGGTGTGGCTTCAACCAAGGCTTTCACCACGCAGTTGGCAGGCCTGTTCTTGCTGACCTTGGCACTGGCACAAAGCAAAGGTCGATTGAGTGAAAAAGACGAAGCCATGCACTTGAAAGACATGCGTCACTTGCCTGCGGCTTTGCAAGCGGTGCTGGCGCTTGAGCCTCAAATCATCAGTTGGGCGCAGGAGTTTGCGTCTAAAGAAAATGCCCTGTTCTTGGGTCGTGGCACGCACTATCCGATTGCACTGGAAGGTGCTTTGAAGTTGAAAGAGATCACCTACATTCACGCAGAAGCTTATGCTGCAGGCGAACTCAAACATGGCCCGCTGGCCTTGGTGACCAGCGAGATGCCAGTCGTCACGGTTGCGCCTAACGATGCCTTGCTGGAGAAGCTGAAGAGCAATATGCAGGAGGTGCGAGCGCGGGGTGGCGTGTTGTATGTATTGGCCGATGGCGATACCAAAATTGAGCGCAGTGAAGGGGTGAATGTGATTCGCATGCCCGAGAACTATGGCGTGTTGTCGCCCATTCTTCACGTGGTACCGTTGCAGTTGTTGGCTTATCACACGGCTTGTGCTCGGGGGACGGATGTGGACAAGCCGCGTAACTTAGCTAAGAGTGTTACGGTGGAGTGATCTTTGGGTTGGGTTGCGTC
>JBIKOZ010000033.1:0-9230 GCA_044357745.1 Limnohabitans sp.
CGGGCCATTGCCGATCATCGAAGGGCAAATTGCTGATTGACTTCTGCTCAGCGACCAAACGAGCGGCCGCCGCCGCCACCACCACCACCGTAGCCACCGCCACCGCCACCGCCACCACTACGGCGGCCACCACCACCATTGCCGCCGCCAAATCCGCCGCCGCCGCCACCATTACGGCGCGGACCGCCGCGGCCACTGCCGGCCAAACTGTCGATGCTGGTGCGAGTTGGATCGGGTTGGCCGCCACCACCACCGCTGTTGCGACGTGGCGCGCCTTGACGTGCAAATTGATTGGTCATGAGCGGATCGATGTGGCGTGGCAACTCATCGCCACGGGGACCGTGGTCATGGTCTCTGTCCATATTGCGGTCATTGGGTCCATCATTGGGACGATCATTGCGTCGATCGCCGCGCTCATTGAAACGGTCCGATGGTGCGCCCTCAAATCTTCTTTCGCCACGATCTTGGCGATCCGTGCGAGGACCCTGTGCAGGACCACCACGACGTGAAGGCGGTGGGCCATTGCGTGAGCGACCGGCGCCACCTTCAGGGCGGGCTTGACCACCGCCGCCGTTACCGCTGGGGCGACCACCACGTCCACCGCCACCGCCACCGCCACCGCCACCACCTTCACCGGCGGCACCTTTGCTTTCGCGAATACGTTGCATCATGTCAGAGCGCGCTGCTTTGGCTGCAGCTTGCATCACATCACGGCTGGGTGGACGGCCTGCACCGCCCCACAAAGTTTGACGACCCATTGCAATAGGCTCAGGCCTCTCGCCTGGTTCAGGTCCAAAGCCTTCCAAAATTTGGACTGGAATTTCTTGTTTGGTGAAGCGCTCGATTTCCATCATGAAACCTTCTTCATCCAAGCACACCAGGCTGACGGCTTCTCCGCTGGCACCGGCACGACCGGTCCGGCCAATGCGGTGCACATAATCTTCCGATACATTGGGAATCTCGTAATTGACAACGTGTGGCAAGTCTTCAATGTCAATGCCGCGGGCTGCAATGTCGGTGGCGACCAAGACGCGAATGTCGCCGCTTTTGAAACCTGCTAAAGCTTGTGTGCGAGCAGTTTGACTTTTATTGCCATGCAATGCCATGGACTTAATGCCGTTTTTGGTGAGGTAGTCAGCCACATTGTTGGCGCCGAATTTGGTCCGTGTGAAAACCAGCACTTGGCTCCAGTTGTGCTGGTTGATGATGTGCACCAGAACTTCTTTTTTCTTGCCACGCCCAACGGGGTGAATGACTTGAGAAATGCGTTGCACCGTGGTGTTGCTGGGCGTGACCTGAATGCTTTGGGGATTCTTCAAAAGCGTCGCTGCAAGGTCACGAATTTCATCACTGAAGGTGGCAGAAAACAGCAGACTTTGCTTGTCTTTTGGCACCATGGCCAAGACTTTTTTCACATCATGAATGAAGCCCATGTCGAGCATTCGGTCGGCTTCGTCCAAGACCAAAATCTCGATGCTCGACAAATCAAGCAGGCCTTGGCCTTGCAGGTCGAGCAAGCGACCTGGGGTAGCGACCAAGACGTCGACGCCGCGCTTGACGCGATCGACTTGGGGTTTCATGCCAACGCCACCAAACACAACGGTGGACTGCAGGCTGAGGTATTTGCCGTAATCTTTGGCGGACTCTTCAATCTGGGCGGCCAATTCGCGTGTGGGCGTGAGGACCAGCGCGCGAATGGCTTTGCCGCCAAATTTATTTCTACCTGCCTCTGTCAAGCTCAGTTTGTGCAAGATGGGCAGCATGAAAGCGGCTGTTTTGCCAGTGCCCGTTTGGGCCCCTGCCAACAGGTCGTGACCCGCCAAGACGATGGGGATCGCTTGTGCCTGCACGGGCGTGGGTGTGTCGTAGCCTTGCTCTTGCACGGCCTGGAGAATGGCCGGAGCCAAATTCAATTCTTCAAATTTCATGATGGCGCGCCAAAAACGGCGCATGGCATCGGTTTGTCAGGCTGTTTGGTAACAGCCGCCAGTCAAAGACCGATGGGATTCACAGGTGGGCATGGGAACCACAGGCGGATGCCTGGGTCAAACCCCAGCAGAAGTGCTGATGTTGCGGCAACTGGAGGCGGCAACGTGGTGATTGTCGCACGAATCTGTAAACTCACAAATTAATTCTAAAGGATGAATAATTTAGACCTAAAGAGCTTTTTGGTGTTTAATTTAAAGTAAATACAAAAACTATTGAATTCTTATACATGCGACTTCATCAATATTCTCGATGGTTCTGCCTTTTGCCTCGCAATTTAGAAAAGGGCTTTTCAGCGATTTTTCTGGGCTTGCTGATGCTGAGTGCTTGTCCCCTAGCGGCAGCTGAAAGCTCTCGGCTGGAGAAAGTGCTTTTGAAGAAAGAGTTGCGTGCCTGTATCTGGCCCGAGTACTACAGTATTACTTACCGCAACCCCAAAACTCGAAAATTAACGGGTATCGATATTGGCATCACCCAAGAACTGGCCAGAGAGTTGGGCGTCAAAATTCGATATGTCGACAGCAATTTTGCAAAGCTGTTTGAATCTTTAGAGCAAGACCGCTGTGACATCGCAACCCACGCCGTTGGGATTACACCTGAACGGCTTGCCAGGCTTCAATTCTCACAAGCGTATTTAAAGAGTGGCTTGTTTGCGGTCACCCTCAAAAACAAAGAAGGCCTGCAATCATGGGACAGCTTGGACCAAAACGGCCGAGTGATTGCGGTGGCTGCAGGTACGCTCATGGAGGGCATCATGACGCGATCACTTCAAAAAGCGCGACTGATCAAAGTGCAGGCCCCAGGGACCCGCGAGCAAGAGGTTTTGTCAGGTCGTGCCGATGCGTTCATGACTGACTATCCCTACAGTTTGCGCATGAAAGAGCTCACCGATTGGGCGGCCATCATTGCGGCACCCAATACCATGCCAACAACAGAATACGCCTATGCGTTTGCGAAGGGTGATACCAGTTTGCTAGTTCGCGTTGATGCCTTTTTAAGTCAAATCAAAAAGGATGGTCGTTTGATGAAATTGGCCAAACAAAACAACCTGGAACCCATCGTGTTGTTGAAATAATTCAATTCGCAAAAAGTAATGGCCATGAAAGTTGAAAAACAACATATTGCGATGCAAGCCGCTGCATCGGGGGTCTATCGATTTGGCGCTGCCGTGGCGCTTTTCATTGGGGTGGTTGCCGCCGTGTATCTTTGGCAAGACAGACAGTCGACGCTAGACCGTGAGCAGGCTCGGGGTGATTTATTGACGCGAATCTTGTTCAACCATGTCAGCCGAACACTGGAAGCCACCACCACGCTGATGACTGTGGCCAACCAGTGGTCTGATTTCAAACTGCCGCCGCATGAAAAACTCAAGTCAGCCATTGAAAAATCGAGCTTCATTCGTTCAATGTCGATGGTTTCCGAAGAAGGGCTTGTGTTGGCGAGTTCGGAGGAGAGCGTTGTCAATCAGACCGTCAATTGGCAAAAGCTAGGGCTTGACCGTGACGTGGGCGATGACTTGTCAGCCGGGCGCTGGCAGCCAGTTCGCAATTTATTTGAACTCAACCAAGGTCATCAAAGTTTAAAAGACATTGCTGTGCTGCCTTTGTCGCTTCGCATGAAGCGTGCGGATGGCAAATTTGTACGCTGGTTGGTATTGATCAATCCCGGCGATTTGATCAACGGATTTGCAGAGTCCGTTGATACTGAATGCGATGCCGTTTATGTGTTTGATTATGCCGGCAGAATTTTGGCAAGCAGTTCTGACAGATGGTTTCCTAACGATCAAATTTTTCCAGAGATGCTGGCTGTCAAAGGCGTTGCGAAAAATCAAGAATTTGGGCGTTATCTTGAAACTCAAAGAGACGCAAAATCAAAGCTTGAAAAGTTAGAGGTTCACTACAGAACGGCCGCACACTTGCCTGTGACTGTTGCCATCGCAATTTCACGCAGCAGGGTGGAGGGACAGTGGTGGCTAGACTCCAAAGTCATCCTTGGTATTTCGGCCCTCATGTTGTTGGCCACGCTTTTGTTAACAAGACATTTCGCAGCCATTTGGATGCGAAGAGAAGATGATCGAATTGCGATGTCAGGTGCTTTGAATGCGGCAGAAGCAGCAAATCAGGCTAAATCTTCGTTTCTGGCCCAAATGAGTCATGAAATTCGAACGCCCATTAACAGCATGGTGGGCATGACGGAGTTGGCGCTTGGAACGTCCTTGAGTACTGAGCAAAAAGGCTATTTGGAAATGTCGCGTACGGCATCAAAGAGCCTGCTCCGCCTGATTGATGACATTTTGGATTTCACAAGGCTGGGCGCTAATCGACTCATTTTGGAACAGACTTCTTTTGATCTTCATACCGCATGCCAACAAGCGCTCAAGGGTTTTGCGTTCCAAGCTGAGCAAAAGAAAATAGATCTTTATTTGGTGATCGAGCCGGAAGTTCCACGCCTTGTCATGGGAGACCCGTTGAGATTGGGGCAGGTGCTTCAAAATTTGCTGGGCAATGCACTGAAATTCAGTGAAACAGGCTGGGTCAAATTGCATGTGAAGAATCTTGCTGCCGCCAGTCCAACGATTCGATGTTCATTTGAGGTGAGTGACACAGGTATCGGAATTCCGTCGGAAAAAATACATTTGATTTTTTCACCTTTTGGCCAAGCGGATGCAGCAGTCAATCGAAAGTATGGCGGAAGTGGATTGGGCCTTTCAATTGCCAAAAATTTAGTCAGCTTGATGCGTGGCGACATCAGTGCGAAGCCTCGTGACGAGGGTGGCAGCGTATTTACTTTTACGGCGCAATTTAATTCAGTGGCTGAGTCGGAAATTGAGGGTCAGGATGGCTTGATTCTGCCAGTCAAGCACTTTAGCGCTATTCCCAATTCGGTGGATGTGTTGCTGATTGAATCAAATCCATTTGCCAGAGAAATTCTTAAAGATTTACTGGCAATTCAGCAAATCAATCCGCAGGAGGTGGTCACG
The DNA here is from genome assembly GCA_044357745.1 of Limnohabitans sp. Classification (GTDB taxonomy): domain Bacteria; phylum Pseudomonadota; class Gammaproteobacteria; order Burkholderiales; family Burkholderiaceae_C; genus Limnohabitans_A. The sequence continues at coordinate 4,967 of JBIKOZ010000033.1, forward strand.
CCAGCGGACTTGCAAGCGTGTCTTGAAGCCTGGCTCAATCTGGGTATCAATCGCCAAACTTTATGGGTCATTGATCACAGCATGCTGGCCTTTATTGAGCCTGCTTATTTGCTGGCGCAAGACAGCACGCATTGGAAAAATTTAACTTGGATCGTGCTGTCTGATTTTGGTTTGAACCATGACGTTCAAAACCTCTGTGCGTTGGCAAGAACGCTGGGTGTTCGTGTGGCCAATTTGTACAAGCCAGTGACAGCGCAAGAATTGCAAAGTACGTTCGTAGAAATGACAAGGCGCGATGAAGTCGGCCAACAGATCTCAGATTCAAAGACCATCGTCCAAAAACATGTGGGAAAAGTTCTGGTGGTCGAAGACACGCCCATGAATCAAAAGCTGGCGCAGTGGACTTTGGAAAAATTTGGTTGCTCGGTTGAGATTGCTGAGAATGGTGAAATTGCGCTTCAAAAAGTTCGCACAGAATCCTATGATTTAATTTTGATGGACTTGCAAATGCCGGGTATTGACGGCATTGCGACGACCTATGAAATCAGAAGGATAGAAATTACAGAAGCACTCAAAATGACCCCTATCGTGGCTATGACGGCACACGTTTTGGATCAAGACCGCGCGTTGGCGCATGCAGCGGGCATGCAGGACTTTCTGATCAAACCCGTCTCAGCAGATGAATTTGAAAGAGTTTTGAGTAGATTTTTATAAGCAAGCTCGCCGCCTGAGCCTGTGCTGAGCCGATAATTCAAACAAGATTCACATCGAGACTCAAGCTTCATCTTTTATGGCCCACGCATTTCAACCAGGATTCATGGTCTTCCATGGCAATCGCTTGGAAGACTTGCGAGATCTCACAGTAGGCTTGTTTCGCAATAATCCCTTGCCCCCCCTGGTGCCAGAAACCTTGCTGGTACAAAGCAATGGCATGAAACATTGGTTGGAAATGGCTTTGGCCGACGACAGCGCTATGGGCATCTGCGCCGCCACTCAAACCGAGTTACCTTCCAGTTTTATTTGGCGCGTGTACCGATTGGTTTTGGGGCAAGCGGTGGTGCCTGTTGCCATGCCGTTTGACAAGCCAGCTTTGATCTGGCGTTTGTGGCGTTTGTTACCTGAGTTTGCCCAAATACATCAGGTGGAACCCTTGCTGGCGTACATCAAAGATGATCCATCGGGTCGGCAACGTTATCAGTTGGCGCAGCAAGTGGCCGACGTGTTCGACGGCTACCAAAGCTATCGCGCCGATTGGCTCGCCCATTGGGCCACTGGCCACAATTTTTTACATCACCAGGGCGAGCCCAAAGCCATGCCGTCTGATCAAGTTTGGCAAGCAAAGTTATGGAAGTTGTTGCAACAAGATGTGTTGCAAACTCAAGCGCCTGAACTTGCCTCTCAATGTCATTCGCGGGCAGAGGTGCATTCGCAATTCATGCGCAAGATTCAGCAAGACGATGCGGTGCAGCCCGAGGGCTTACCGCCCCGTATCGTGGTATTTGGTATCTCTAATTTGCCATTGCAAGTGGTCGAGGCTTTGGCGGCCTTGGGGCGGTGGTGTCAAATCATTTTGATGGTTCAAAACCCCTGCCAAGAATATTGGGGGCATGACATGGATCAGGTGGCACAGAAGCATTCGCTGCTGGCCTCATGGGGTCAGCAGGGCCGTGATTATTTGTACGCACTGGAGCGCTTTGACCAACCCGAAAATGCATTGAGTGTGATGCACAAGCAAACTTATTTTGTCGATCCAGCTGAGCAGCCTGGTGCCTCGCGCTTGCAAAAACTTCAGTCGGACATTTTGAACCTGAATACCATGCCCGCCTTCCCTGAATCCTGTGCTCTCGATGACAGTATTCAAATGGTTCAAGCGCATTCGGCGCAGCGTGAAGTGGAAATTTTGCACGACCGACTGTGGGCGTGGTTCGACGAAAACCCAAGCTGGAAACCCAATGATGTGATGGTGATGGTGCCCGACATGGCCGCCTTTGTGTCGCACATTCAAGCGGTGTTTGGGCGCTTTCCGGTTCAGCACCCGCGGCATATCCCATTTTCTGTGGCCGACACCACGCCACGCCAAGCGCCGTTGGTGCAGGCGCTCGAGTTTTTGCTGAACTTACCGGAAGCGCGAATCACCTTATCGGAATGGCTCAGTCTGTTTGAAGTTTCTGCGGTGCGCGCCAAATTTCAAATGAATGAAGCCGATGTCCAAATCATGAAAGACTGGCTTCAGGCTGCCGCTGTGCGTTGGGGAATAAATTCAACGCATCGACAAAAGTGGGGTTTACCCCATAGCATGCCAAACGCGCAGCAAAACACGTGGGCCTATGGCCTCCAACGTTTGATATTGGGTTATGCGGCCGGGCAAGCTGAGGGCAGTGCAGCGTGGCAGGGTGTATTGCCTTTGCCTCAAGTTTCTGGTTTGAGTGCGCTCAAAGTTGGATATTTGGCGCAGTGGTTGGAGGCTGTGTCCAACAGTTTGGTGCAATTGAATGCCGCACACACGCCCACTCAATGGTGTGCGGTGATGCACGACTTGATGGCGCGCTTCTTTCAAGCCGACAGCGAAGCCGATGAGCGCATGTTGCTGCGTTTAAAACAAGAGCTGACGCAGTGGCAATCATTGTGTGTTCAAGCTGGTTTTTCAGACCCCTTGCCCTTGACGGTAGTGCGCGAGCATTGGCTCTCGGGTTTGGAATCGTCGGGCTTGCAGCAACGCTTTTTTGGCGGTGGCGTGCAGTTTTCAACCCTCATGCCCATGCGCGCTATTCCGTTCAAGGGCCTGTGTTTACTGGGCATGAACGATGGCGCGTATCCACGCCAAAGTACCCCGCGTGATTTTGATTTGATCACAACGCATTGGCGTACAGGCGATCGCTCAAGGCGCGAAGACGATCGTTATTTATTTTTAGAAGCATTTTTGTCGGCGCGCGAAAAGCTATACATCAGCTGGCAGGGTAGGCGGTCCACTGACAATCAGGCGATGCCGCCTTCTGTTTTGGTTTCTCAGTTGCGCGATACCTTGAAGGCACGTTTTTCGCCAGAGTCTGAAGCGCGCTTGCAACCCTTGCAAGCATTTTCTGGGAAATACTTCAAGCCGAATTCAGATTTCTTCACCTATGCAGACGATTGGGAAAAGGCGCAACAACTCGATGTTGATTTGATACCGCAGTCTTCAATTTCGGCATCATTCAAATCTGACTTTCCAGGCGTTTCAGAATGGCCCTTGAAAGAGTGCATGCGTTTGCTCAAGCAGCCTGTGGAGGTTTACTGGCGCAGTCGCTTGGGCGTTCAACTCAATTACCCTGAAGAGGTGCTGCAAGATGATGAAAACTTTTCGCTGAATGGGCTTGAGCGCTATGTGTTGGGCCGCAATCTGCTGGAAGCTCAAGACATCCAGCAGCAGCTAGAAGCTGAAAAATTGAGGGGCCAATTGCCCATGGGTGCATCGGGTCAGGCGGTGTTGAAGCAGCAATATGATGCAGCGCTTCGAGTGAAAGACCGCGCTGCAAGGTATTTGGAGCAGTACGCACTTGAGTTGCCAATTCAGTCCATGGGTGTTGAGATTGCAATGCCTTGGGGCCAGGTCTGCATCAGCGCTGAGATCGCTGGTTTGCGACAAGCACTGAGTCAATCTAACAAGTTGTCAGTTGAGCGCAATGGCGTTCCGACGCTGCAACTCACCCTTCGACCCGGCGCAGTGGCCACTGGCCAAAAGGACCAACAAACAGCACGTGCCGATGTATTGATCAATCTGTGGCCCAACCATGTCTTGATGTGCGCAGCAGGCTTTACCTTGCAGTCCGTGGCTGTAGGACTCGATGGTGTGGCTGTGCTGCCCACCATGGCACCTGAATCAGCGAAACAATTACTGGCGCAGTGGCTCACAGTTTATGCGCAGGCATGGGCAAAGCCCTTGCCTGTCACTTTCAAAGCGGGCTTGGCTTTTGTATCAGAGCAAATACGCCAAGCAAACTCAGACAAAGAAGTCGATTCGGACCATGCCAACGATCAAGCCTTGGAAAAGGCCAGCAAAGTTTTTTCGGACAATTATTCGGAGGACTCAGATTTCTCACGTTCACTGTATGTGCAGCGGTCGTTTGAGGGGTTCGAGCCGCTCACAAAGGGATTGCCACAATGGGCGCCCATGCTGTATGCGCATTTGCTAAACACGGCTTGCATGGAAGGCGGTTCTGCATGAGTCAGTTGAGATCTCAAAAACTCAATGTGCTGACCTTGCCTTTGAAAGGTATTCAACTCATTG
>JBIKOZ010000309.1:0-2580 GCA_044357745.1 Limnohabitans sp.
AAAACCAATGCAGAAGCACTTGCTGGTTTGCGTCCCGCTTTTGACAAAGCGGGTTCTGTGACTGCCGGTAATGCTTCTGGCATCAACGATGGTGCAGCAGCAGTGGTGGTGATGTCTGCCAAAAAAGCAGCGGCTCTGGGCTTGAAGCCCTTAGCGCGAATTGCCGCATTTGGTACCAGCGGTTTAGATCCAGCCCTGATGGGCATGGGTCCTGTGCCGGCTTCACAAAAAGCATTGCAGCGCGCAGGTTGGAAAGCCAGCGACGTAGACTTGTTTGAATTGAACGAAGCATTTGCGGCACAAGCTTGTGCCGTCAACAAAGCTTTGGACATTGATCCAGCTCGCGTGAATGTGAATGGTGGTGCCATTGCCATTGGTCACCCGATCGGCGCGTCCGGCTGCAGAATTTTGGTCACATTGCTTCATGAAATGCAGCGCCGCGATGCCAAGAAAGGCTTGGCTGCTTTGTGCATCGGTGGGGGCATGGGCGTGTCATTGGCCCTCGAACGTTAATTTTTCAGAATCTAAAAACTCGTCAACTTAGGAGACAAAACCATGAGTAAAAAAGTAGCATATGTCACGGGCGGAATGGGCGGCATCGGTACCGCAATCTGCCAACGCCTTCACAAAGAAGGCTTCACAGTCATTGCGGGCTGCGGCCCCACACGTGACTTCACCAAGTGGTTGGACGAGCAAAAAGCATTGGGCTATACCTTCTATGCATCAGTGGGCAACGTGGGAGATTGGACGTCGACGGTGGACGCTTTTACCAAAGCCAAAGCTGAGCATGGCACGATCGACTTGTTGGTCAATAACGCCGGCATTACCAAAGACCGCATGTTCTTGAAAATGACACGCGAAGATTGGGACGCGGTCATTGAAACCAACCTCAACTCCATGTTCAACGTGACCAAGCAAGTGGTGGCCGACATGGTTGAAAAAGGTTGGGGCCGGATTGTCAACATTTCATCGGTGAATGGTGCAAAAGGCCAAGCGGGTCAAACCAACTACTCTGCTGCCAAAGCGGGGATGCACGGATTCTCGATGGCCTTGGCGCAAGAGCTGGCCACCAAAGGCGTCACAGTCAATACCGTTAGCCCTGGTTACATTGGTACCGATATGGTCAAAGCCATTCGTCCTGATGTGCTGGAAAAGATTGTGGCCACAGTGCCGGTGAAGCGCTTGGGCGAGCCCAGCGAAATTGCTTCCATCATTGCTTGGTTGGCTTCGGAAGAGGGCGGTTATGCCACAGGCGCAGACTTCGCTGTGAATGGTGGATTGCACATGGGTTAATGCCCTGTATTTTTCCCTGTGTTGACCATTTGCATGGCCGAGGCTATCAAGGACGATACCTCGGTCATATTGCCTGGCACGATGAGTGTGGTTTTGGCATCTTGTGCCACCTTGCTGTAAGCAATGACTGCTTGCTCGGCCACTTTCAGTTGCACCGCTTGTTCGCCGCCCGGTTTTTGAATAGCGGAAGCGATGCGCTCAATGGCTTGTGCTGTGGCTTCAGCCACCGCCAAAATAGATGCGGCATCACCCTCGGCTTTGTTGATCACGGCCTGTTTCTCGCCTTCAGAGCGCGCAATGAAGGCCTCGCGTTCGCCCGTGGCAATGTTGATTTGTTCTTGACGGCGCCCTTCTGAGGCTGCAATGAGGGCGCGCTTTTCACGCTCGGCCGTGATTTGCGATTGCATGGCATGCAAAATCTCTTTGGGGGGTGTCAGGTCTTTGATTTCGTAACGAAGTACTTTGACGCCCCAGTTCAAGGCTGCTTCATCGATAGCTGCCACTACTTGGGCATTGATGATGTCGCGTTCTTCAAATGTTTTGTCAAGTTCTAACTTGCCAATGACACTGCGCAAGCTGGTTTGAGCCAATTGCGTGACGGCCACAATGTAATTGGACGAGCCGTAGCTTGCCAGTTTGGGGTCGGTTACCTGGAAGTACAAAATGCCATCGACCTGCAGTTGTGTGTTGTCTCGGGTGATGCAAACTTGGCTGGGCACATCCAGTGGAATTTCTTTGAGGCTGTGTTTTTGAATGACGTTGTCAATGAATGGCACCACAAAATTAAGGCCTGGCGTCAGGCTTGCATGGAACTTGCCCAGGCGCTCTACCACCCATGCGTTTTGTTGGGGTACGACCTTGACGGTTTTAATGATGAACAAGACCGCAATGGCCAATAGGACGATTGCAATTTCCATGATGTTTCTTTCTTAGAAGCTAACGTTGACTTAAACTTTATGCAGCACCAAAGTGTTGCCTTGAATATCTTGGATTTGATAAACGCCCAGTTCTTGCGGAATTCCTTCTGAACAAATGGCCGTCCAGTAGGCCCCTCTGTGCTTTACCTGTGCAGTGCCGTTGCTGAGCCATTCATGCACTTCCACTGTTTCTCCGACATCCAAGTGTTGGGCAGAAACTTCTTCGGGATGCGACTTTAATTTTTGCAAAGAATAAGCACGCCACAAAATGACAGCAAGTCCACCGACCACCGATCCGGTGATCAGTTGTGTCGTAAAACTTAACTGAGCGTGCGCTGCGATTGCGGCCGCTGACGCACCGATGGCGAGC
>JBIKOZ010000310.1:0-2572 GCA_044357745.1 Limnohabitans sp.
ACCGATCGTTTCGGTGCTTTGTCGGCTTTGGTGGGAAGCAGCCATGCTCTGGCGCAGCCTGCATTGGCACAATTCCATGCATTGTTCAAAAACGAAGACTTGGTCATCGACAAATGGTTTTCTCTGCAAGCCAGCGCGCCAGATCAAGGTGGCCACGTATTGCCTGTGGTGCGACAACTCATGCAGCACCCTGATTTCAATTTGCACAACCCCAACCGTGCGCGCAGTTTGATCTTCAGTTATTGCAGCGCCAATCCAGGTGCATTCCACCGCGCCGATGCCGCAGGCTATGTGTTTTGGAGCGAGCGTGTCATCGAATTGGACAGCTTCAACCCTCAAGTCGCTGCTCGCTTAGCCCGGGCCCTCGATCGATGGAAAAAGCTGGCCGAGCCTTACCGCCAAGCCGCTAAAACCGCCATTGAGCGCGTTGCCGCTAAAGCAGAATTGAGCAACGATGTGCGCGAGGTTGTCACTCGTGCCTTGGCTGAATAAAATTTGAGAAAACAACATGACACAGAAAATTTCACTGTCGCGCTATCTGGTTGAACAACAACGCAGCAAGGGAAAAATTCCGGCGCAATTGCGTTTATTGCTCGAAGTGGTGGCGCGTGCATGTAAAAGCATCAGTCACGCCGTCAACAAAGGTGCATTGGGCGGCGTTTTAGGCAGTGCTGACATTGAAAACGTTCAAGGCGAGATTCAGAAAAAACTTGACATCATTGCCAACGAAGTTTTGATTGAAGCCAATGAATGGGGCGGCCACTTGGCCGCCATGGCGTCTGAAGAAATGGAAACCATCCACATGGTGCCCAACCGCTATCCGCAAGGCGAATATCTCCTGATGTTCGACCCTTTAGATGGCTCCAGCAACATCGATGTCAATGTCAGCATTGGCACCATCTTCAGTGTGCTAAAAAAATCAGACGACAACGAATTAATCAGTGAGAAAGATTTTCTGCAAGCAGGTCGGCAGCAAGTGGCTGCAGGCTATTGTGTCTACGGTCCGCAAACGACACTGGTTCTCACCGTGGGCGACGGCGTGGCGATGTTTACATTAGACCGTGAACAAGGCTCTTTTGTACTGACGCAAGAAAGCGTGAAGATTCCAGAAGACACCCAAGAATTTGCCATCAACATGAGCAATATGCGCCACTGGGATTCGCCTGTCAAACGCTATGTCGACGAATGCTTAGCGGGACAAGAAGGCGTGCGCGGCAAAGACTTCAATATGCGCTGGATTGCCAGCATGGTGGCCGATGTGCACCGCATTCTGACTCGCGGTGGTGTCTTCATGTACCCTTGGGACAAGCGAGAACCCCACAAGGCAGGCAAGCTGCGTCTCATGTACGAAGCCAACCCCATGAGCTGGCTGATTGAGCAAGCAGGCGGCGCTGCCACCAATGGCCGTCAACGAATTTTAGACATTCAGCCAAGCCAGTTACATGAGCGAGTGAGTGTTGTTTTGGGTTCAAAAAATGAGGTGGAACGCATCACCCAATACCATCTCGAAAAGTGAAATCAAACAACGGCTGCGAGTTGATCAGGCATAGGTCACGAAAAACTCAAAATTAACTGGCTTTTCAATGGACGATCAGACAAGGCGCTTTGATACCACGCGCCCGTCTTTGTTCATCGCAATGCTGAACGGCTTTACGCTCTGCAACGGCCGACAGCTTCACATAGATTGAGCAACCGAAGGCCATCTTTGCATCCTCTGTACGGCTGTCAAATGCTGCAGCACACTGGCCAAATTTTCCCAGCTGAGGCTTGTTAATTTGCCAACTCAATTGCAAAGACTTCGGCAACAACTCGGCTGCAATTCTTGTCTGCTCTTCTGCGTTCACTGGAAATTGACCCAAGCCGAAGCACAGCGCAATCATCAGTGGTCTTAATCTTTTCATGCCTTCATCGTATCGAGGCCTTCAGGGCATTGCAAGCTGAACCGAATCAAACTTTGACTCAAATCAAGCCACAATGCCTCTTTGACGCATGGCCTGAATTTGCTCAGCCGAAATACCCAACTCAGTCAGCACTGCATCTGTGTCTTGACCCAGATGCGGTGCATTTCTGCGATGTGCACCAGGCGTCCTGGACAATTTTGGCACCATGCCAGGTACCTTCAACAGGGTGCCATCGTTCATTTGCACCTCGGCCAACATGCCGCGCGCCAAATAGTGGGGGTCGCTGGCAATGTCTTCTACAGTGTAGATGCGCCCTGCAGGCACGGCTGCCGCATCCAAAGCCTTCAGCACCTCGACCACACTCAAACGGGCAGTCCACGCACCAATGGCAGCGTCCAATTCTTCGACACGTTTCACCCGACCCGCGTTGCTGCCCAAGCTGGGGTCGGCGCCCAGATCCTCGCGCCCAATGGCGGTCATCAATCGTTTGAAAATACTGTCGCCATTGCCAGCAATCAAAGCACAGCCGTCTTTGCACAGATAGGCATTGGTGGGGGCAATACCGGGCAAAGCACTGCCTGCAGGTCCACGCACAGCGCCAAACTCACTGAACTCTGGCAGCAGACTTTCCATGCAATTGAAGACGGCCTCATACAGCGCCACATCAATCA
>JBIKOZ010000311.1:0-2559 GCA_044357745.1 Limnohabitans sp.
CACGCCGGGGTTGGTTTGTGTGTCTTCTGAGGTGTAGCTAATCTTGCGGCCAGAAATGCCGCCTGCTGCATTGATTTCCTTGATGGCCATCTCAACACCTTGCTTGAACATCACGCCAGCGGTGGTGCCAGGACCCGACATCTCAACGATGTTGGCAATCTTGATATCTTGGGCTTGTGCCACGGCAGCACCAGCGGTGATGACGGTAGCCAATGCAATGCGAGTCAATTTTTGAATAGACATAGTTTCTTTTTCCTTGAGTCTGAATTACCAGGCCTTGCAAACGACCTAGCGCTGAATGAACACTGGTTAGATGGGTTTCCAAGTAACGCTTGTGTGCAACCTAGAAATGTACTCAGTCAAGACTCGAAATTCAGAGGTTCAAACGAATATTGTGCGATAAACGATTTTAATTGTGCGATCATCGACCTAATTGGGGGTAAACATGGGGATTGTCGTGAAAAGTGGTTTGACCAAAGGCAAAGCCAATCTGGAGGCCGCTGATACATTGCTGGCGCGTGACTGGATCGCTGGGCTTGAGCGGGGCCTGGCTGTCATTGAGGCTTTCGACGAAAACCATTCACGGATGACGGCGCAGCAGGTGGGCGATCGCTGTGGTTTGTCGCGAACCGCAGCAAGGCGCTATCTGCTGACCTTGCAACACTTGGGGTATGTCAGCGCTGATGCCAAACATTTTTGGTTAACGCCCCGCATCATGCGTTTAGGACAATCTTATTTAGCATCGGCCCGATTGCCCCGCATTGTTCAGCCCGTCTTGCAAAGATTGTCTGCCAGCTTGCAAGAGGAGGTTTATTTGGCGGTGTTAGACACCGGTGAAGTGGTTTATGTTGCCAGAAACGGACCCAACCGTGTCATGAGTTCAGGCTTCGTGCTGGGCGCGCGCGTACCAGGGCACGTCACGTCTGCGGGCATGTTGATGTTGGCCAATTTGCCGCCTGCACAATTGGAGGAATGGTTTGCCACGCACAGTTTGCCGGCTTACACGCCATACACCATTTCCAATCCAGAAGATTTAAGAAAAGAACTCAAACGTATTCGACAACAAGGCTGGTCCTTGTCTGAACAGCAGTTTGATTTGTCTTTCAGGGGCATTGCGGTTCCGCTGAAAGATGTGCGAGGGGAATTGATGGGCGCACTCAGTGTGCTGATGCCCATTCAAGGCGAGGCGGCGGATGCTGTGGTGAAAAGAGTTGTGCCGGTGCTCCAAGAAGCTGCCCAGTCATTGAGAAATTTAATCTAAACCATCACCACCGGCGCCCGTCTGGCGACGGCCTTGCCTCTAGATATTCAAGGCATGTAGGTGACAACCATAGCCCGTCATTTCACAATTTATGCAATACTCATCAGCACAAAAAAATGAAGTTCGACCACCTATTGAAACAAGGAGACAAAATGCTTTCAAATCTCAACAAGAAAATGCAATATTGGCTGCTGGGAGTCTGCGGTTTGGCAGCCCCATTTTTGGCAAGTGCACAGTCTTACCCGACCAAGTCCATTTCGCTGGTAGTCCCCTTCGCTGCAGGCGGGCCCACGGACATTGTGGCGCGAACCCTGGCTGCCAATTTAAGCAGAACATTAGGACAGACGGTTGTTGTCGAAAATAAAGCAGGTGCGGGGGGAACCTTGGCATCCGGCTATGTGGCCAAAGCGGCACCCGATGGTTATACGTTCCTGATTCACCACAACGGCATGTCGACGGCACCTGCGCTGTATCGCAAAATGGCATTCAATCCCTTGACCGACTTTGAGTATGTCAGTCAGGCCGTTGATGTGCCGATGACCTTGCTGGGACGTAAAGATTTACCTGCCAAGAACATGCAAGAGCTAAGCGCCTATGTCAAAGCCAATGCAAAGAAAATCAATTTGGCCAATGCTGGTTTAGGGGCTGTTTCACACCTCTGTGGCATGCTGTTCCAACAGGCCATGGGTGTCGATTTAACCACCGTGCCCTTCTCAGGTACAGCGCCTGCATTGAACGCATTGCTGGGCGGACAAGTCGACATTTTGTGTGATCAAACGACGCAAACCACGCAACATATTAAAGCGGGCACGGTTAACCTGTATGGCGTCACCACCAAGCAACGTATTCGTGCCTTGCCAGACTCACCGACCTTGAGTGAAGGGGGTTTGAAAGACTTTGAGGTCATTGTGTGGCACGGCATTTATGCACCCAAAGGCACTCCCGTAGCGGTCATTGATAAATTCGGTAGCGCCATTCGCGTTGCTTTGAAAGACCCTGCGTTTGTCAGCCGCATGGCTGATTTGGGCGCTGAAATTGTCCCTGAATCGAAGCAGACACCTGAAGGATTAAGAACCTGGCTTCAGTCTGAAATTAACAAATGGGGACCGATCATTCGATCGGCCGGTGTTTACGCAGACTGATCTAAGCCAATTCAGAAATTTCAATCAAACTCAGGTGGGCGTTCTCAAAGTTCTTTCAAATAAACTGAACAAACGCTCCCAATGACGTTCGGCTGCTTTGGCGTTGTACATGCCTTCTCTTTGTGGGAATACAAAGCCATGCACCACTTTGGGATA
>JBIKOZ010000312.1:0-2553 GCA_044357745.1 Limnohabitans sp.
TTTGATCATAATTTACATGGCTGCTGCGTTGCTCAACTTTGGCATTCCACATGTTGATGTTAAATACGTTCAACAAAGTATGCGGCCCGCTGCATTGTTTAAAAATTTTATAGAGAGTAATCACATTCTTTGGAATGACCCAGTTGGAAAAGTTTCCTTGGCTGTCACAACATTATTTTGGGGAATTGGTGCTGTGGTTCAATTTGCGGTGTTGCTTTGGGCTGAAGAGGCCTTAGACATGCCACTCGAACAAGCAAGCATGTTGCAAGCGTTGGTGGCATTTGGCGTCATTTTTGGTGCAGCTTCAGCAGGGCATTGGATCGCTTTGCGTCAAGCTTATAAAGTGTTGCCATTGGGTATTTGGCTGGGCTTGTCATTGCCTGCATTGGCTTTTTCTACCAGCCTATGGGTGGCCATTCCCCTCATGCTGATAACCGGGTTTGCGGGCGGCATGCTCATGGTCCCCATGAATGCCCTCTTGCAAAATCGAGGTTACACGCTTCTCACTGCAGGACGATCGATTGCTGTTCAAGGCTTCAATGAAAATGCCAGTGTGATGGTGACATTAGGCATCTACAGCGGCCTGATAGCCTTGTCGATTCCATTGCAGTGGGTCATGCTCATCATGGGCACTGCCATGACAGTAGGCATCCTTTATTTGATGCGAATGGCATCCCATAAAACTGTTTCGACTTGCTCAGCAATTTGACTCCAATCCAAGTGCACGACTTGTTGACGTGTGCTTGCAGTCACATCTTGAAACAATTTGGGGGACTTAAAGATTTCAACGGCCTGCGCAGCAAATCCTTCAGGGTTATTTTCAGCGACCAGCCACCCATTGACATTGGGTTGAACCCAGTCTCTTGCTGCAGCGCAATCAAACGCGAGAACGGGAATACCACTGGCCAAAGCCTCTAAGGTAACGTTGCCAAACGTTTCTGTTTGACTGGGGAAAACAAACAGATCAGAGCTTGCATAATAAGCGGCCAGATCTTCCTGCAACAGCATGCCAGGGAAAATAATTTCGGGATATCGCTGCTTGAATTGCTCTTTGAGAGGTCCGTCACCCACCATGACCAATTTGACATTAGGTCCAAGATGTTTGACCGCTTCAAAGGTTTTAAGAACCTGCTCCAAGTTTTTCTCTGGGGCCATTCTTCCCACAGAGATCAATACTTTGGTCTGATCATTGGCGCCCCACGACTGGCGCAACATGGGGTCACGTTTGCTTAAGTTAAAAAGCTGCGTATCAACGCCTCGTGAAACAACTTTTAAATTTAAAAACCCATTCTCACCAAGCGTTCTTTGAAGTTCGCGGGTTGGCACCATGGTGCAAGATGTTGCATTATGGAATTTACGGAGATAAGCCACGATGGGCTTTCGAAGCCAACCCACTCCATAGTGTTTTGAGTAGCTTTGAAAATTTGTTCTGAAATCTGAGGTCACCGGCAACTTGAGTACCTTGGCTGCTTGCAAAGCTGACCAACCCAAAGGACCTTCAGTCGCAATGTGAACAACATCTGGCCTTCTGACAGTCCAAGTCTTGACCAGCGTCTTTTTACTGGGCAACCCAAGTTTTAATTCTGGATAACGAGGGATCGGCATCCCTCGCATCAACACTTCTTCAAGCTTGGAGTCTCTGTCAGAGGTATCTAACTTTGCTTGACGAGGCCGAATCAATTGCACGTCATGATTTCGTTGACTCAAACTTTGAACCAATTTTGACAAGGTCACGGCAACCCCATTGACTTCGGGTGGCCAAGTTTCTGTCACGACCGCTATTCGCAATGAAGGTCGGCTGGCGGGGAAGTCTTCTAAAACAATCGGAATATCAAGTGAATTATCCATAGACTGATCATCAACTGGAGATTTAACAATTTCATGACAAATAGGTTAAGAAAAAAATAAATGATGAAATTTCAGTGACAAACACAACTTGTCATTGAAATTTCATCATTTTCCACAATCATCTCCTTATGCACAATTTGTGCTGCCACTATTTTCAACTTGGAGACGATGTGACTACATTTTTTGAAGCCTTGAGAATTCAGCGATTCGATGATCACCGCTATTACCATCACAGCCGAATCAATCAGACACTTCACTTCATCAGCGCGATCAGTTTTGTAGTCGCCTATGTGTATCTTCTGATTGATCCTGTGATTTCAGCATTGATTGCATGGTTGATTTCCATGACAACACGTCAATCAGGTCACTTTTTCTTCGAGCCATTGGGTTATGACGAAGTCAACCAAGCCACACAAGAGTTCAAGGAAGAAATTAAAGTGGGTTATAACCTCAACCGCAAAATTGTATTGCTCAGTATTTGGGCCATATTGCCTATGATTTTGTATGTGGAGCCTGGTTTATTTGGCCTGATTGAGCCTTGGGACAACTTGACCGAATGGGTTCGTCAAGTGGGTGCCTCATGGTTGTTTTTAGGCGTTGCAGGATTGTTGTTTAGAACCATCCATTTGTTCATTCTGAAAGATGTTCAAACGGGCTTGGTTTGGATGACAAAAATACTGACTGATCCATTCCACGACATCATTT
>JBIKOZ010000034.1:0-9005 GCA_044357745.1 Limnohabitans sp.
ATTCAATCCCGATCGCGCCTCTGAAGATCCTGCCAAGGCCATGGCAGAGCTCAAAGCACTGTGGGGAAAGGACCCTCAAATTGAAGAGCCTGCACCCCAATCATTCGGCTTTGTACAACGCTCAGACCCCAACCATTCTGCATCGCATCTTGCCCAGGGTGCAGACCATGAATGGCCATTGGGCCGGGCCATCGCGCAACTTCAAGGCGTCTACATCTTGGCTGAAAACAGCCAAGGACTGATCGTGGTGGACATGCATGCCGCCCATGAACGCATTGTGTATGAGCGCTTAAAGCAACAACTCGACACCACCCAAATCACCAGTCAACCCCTGCTGATCCCCGCCTCGTTTGCCGCCACACCGCAAGAAATCACGACGGCAGAAAATTGTGCAGAGGTACTGTTGCAACTTGGTTTAGAAGTTTCCACCTTGTCTACCAAAACATTGGCTGTGCGCGCCGTGCCGACTTCGTTGGCGAAAGGCGATCCCGTAGAGTTGGCCCGAAGTGTGTTGGCCGAGCTGGCTCAGCACGATGCAGCCACCGTTGTACAACGTGCTGAAAATGAAATTTTGGCCACCATGGCCTGCCATGGTGCCGTGCGGGCCAATCGCAAACTCACGCTGGATGAAATGAACGCATTGCTTCGTCAAATGGAAGCCACGGAGCGTTCCGATCAATGCAACCACGGCCGCCCCACATGGCGTCAGGTCAGCATGCGTGAATTAGATGCCTTGTTCTTGCGGGGACGTTGATGTCGACCGCTTTGCTGCCGGCTGTTGCAATCCACCGCAGCCAACCCATGACGGTCCTTTTATTGGCATTGCTGCTGGGCCTTCAGCCTGTCACCACGGATCTCTACCTGCCGGCCTTACCTGCCTTAACGCAGGGCTTTTCAGCCAACATGGTGCAAGCCCAACTCACTCTAACGGCATTGCTCTTGGCATTTGGCATTTCCCAATTGTTATGGGGTCCGCTGTCCGACAAATGGGGCAGGCGTCCCGTCTTGCTTTGGGGCATCTTGATCTACGGCACATCTGCGGTGGCTTGCGCCCTGGCACCCAGCATTGAAGCGCTGATTGCAGCACGCGCCCTTCAAGGCATTGCCATGGGCGCATGCATCATGGCGGCTCGGGCTGTCGTTCGCGATTTGTACGAACCCGTTCACGGCGCCAAGGTCATGTCGCAGGCCCTTTCCGGCTTGGGACTGATTGCCTGTACTTGCGTGCCCTTGGGTGGATTCCTCACTGACCTCTTGGGCTGGCGCTGGGCCCTGAGCAGTCTCGTGGTTTTCGCCGCAGGCACAGGCGTGCTGATTTTTTTCAACTTTGAGGAGAGCCTTCAGCAGCGCAACCCTCAGGCCCTTCAGTTAAAAAACTTGCTGTCTTCCGCCAAAATTATTTTAAGCAATCCAACATTTCAGGCTTACAACGCACTTTCTTCTGCGTCCTTTGCAGGTCTGTTTACCTTCTTGGCAACTTCTGCATTTGTCTTCACGGAAAGCATGGGGTTGAGCAAAACAGTTTATGGTTTGCTGATGGTGTCCATGTCGCTGTCTTACATCCTTGGCACCTTTTGCTGCAGATGGTTATTGCTGCGTATCAGCGTTCAGCAGTGTGTTGCTGTCGCTGGGTTTGTGACTTTATTGGCGGGCGTCCTGATGCTTTTCATGGCGTATTGGGGTGCCACACAAACATGGTTTGGCGCTTGGGCGGTCATGCTCCCCATGAACATTTTCTTATTGGGTCATGGGGTTCACCAGCCCTGCGGACAGAGCGGTTGTATCGCACCCTTTCCTGAGATGGCAGGTTCAGCCTCTGCATTGAATGGCTTCACGATGATGGTGGTGGCCTTTGGCATCGGCACTTGGATTGGCACTCACATGGCAAACCCCCTTGAAACCTTGGCACAAGGGTTGAGTGTGACCGCCACTTGCGTGGCATTGATCGCATGGTTTGGCGTTCGCAATCTTCCTTCGCCACCCAAGCCCAGCTTCACCGAACAGACAGCGCTGTCCAAATGATCAGAGCGCTTGCCATTGCAGGGCCTACCGCCAGCGGCAAAACCAGCTTGGCTTTGGCCATTGCACAGCACCTTGAGCCCAAGGGCGGTGCAGAAATTATCAGTGTTGACTCGGCATTGGTCTACAAGGGCATGGCAATTGGCACCGCCAAACCAAGTGCAGCCGAGCTAGCCTCAGTGCGTCACCATCTGATTGACATTCGCGATCCATTGAATGCCTACAGCGCTGCTGAATTTGCGCGTGATGCTTTGACTTGTGTCGAGGACATCGTCAGTCGCGGCAAGCTACCTTTGTTGGTCGGTGGCACCATGCTTTACTTCAAGGCCTTGTTCGAAGGCTTGAACGACATGCCAGCAGCCGATCCAGATGTGAGAGCACGGATTCAAGCTGAAGCGCAAGCAGAAGGTTGGCCCGCCCTGCATGCGCAGTTAAAAATCCTAGACCCCGTCACCGCAGCAAGATTGGCACCTGCAGACAGTCAAAGAATTTCTCGGGCTCTAGAGGTTTACAGAATTTCAGGCCAAGCGCTTTCCAGTTTTCAATTGAAAAATATCACCTCTGAAACCACCAACAACCAAGCGCTGAATGCGTCTAACGTCCCCCTTTTGAGTCTAGAGCCCACAGATCGCGTTTGGTTGCACCAACGCATCGAGCAGCGGTTTGATGAGATGTTGGCCAAGGGCTTTTTAAATGAAGTGGCAGCTTTGCGATCTCGAGGCGATTTGAGGGCCGATCTGCCCTCTATGCGATGCGTGGGTTATCGACAAGCCTGGGAGGCCTTGGAGGGCAGCTTACCGATGAGTGAGCTCCGTGATCGAGGGGTGTTTGCGACACGGCAGTTGGCCAAAAGGCAACTCACTTGGCTGAGGGGCATGTCAATGCGATCCATCTTGCAAGCTGATGGCCCGGATGTGCTTCACCAAGCGCGGCAATGGGTTGACGTGCAACTTAGCAAGAAACGCTGAT
Organism: Limnohabitans sp.; assembly: GCA_044357745.1. Lineage (GTDB taxonomy): Bacteria > Pseudomonadota > Gammaproteobacteria > Burkholderiales > Burkholderiaceae_C > Limnohabitans_A. The sequence goes on from JBIKOZ010000034.1 coordinate 2,989, forward strand.
CAGTCCCAATTTGTCTTGCCGCGCAAGGCTTTGGTTTGTCCCCGCTTCAACTTACTTTCTATTCGCTTCATTTGAGAGCTTCGTGTGGGCTTTGTGGGTTGACGCGCCTTCTGAACCTTTGCTGCCAATTCCAACAGATCGTGCAAGCGAAGCAACGCCGCCATGCGGTTCATGTCTTGGCTTCGATGCTCTTGTGACTTGATGACAACCCAGCCACTTTGCGTGATGCGGTGATCGCGCATGCACAACAGCCGCTCTTTCAGGGCGATTGGCAAGCTGGACGCCATCACATCAAAGCGCAATTGAATCGCACTGGACACTTTATTGACATTTTGACCGCCAGGGCCTTGTGAACGCACGGCTGTGAGCTCGATTTCATCGGCTGGAATGTGAAAGATGGTCATGACATACCCTCATAAATTCGACTCAAGTGTCACGAAGTATTTGGAATTGATTGTGCCTCGCGTAAACTGGGCACTTAACTACTCAAAGGTGTTCCCATGGCCAAAGGTCAACAAAAATCAAACAAAGAGTCCAAAAAACAAAAAAAGGACACATCCCCACCCAAAACCATCGCGGTTGACACAGAGCGCCCTGTGCAGAAGATAACGGCCATCATCCCGCGTGGGAAAAAACCAATTTAAGTGTTCAGCCTAGAAAAGCTCAACCCGTTCAATGGCCGATCTTTGGGTTGACCCTAATGCCTTAACGGGAAAAACAGCGTAACTTGCGTGGGTTATCAAATTGTTTGTTCCAACCTTAGTTTAGGAGTGAGTCATGTTTGCATTTCCCCGTCGTCGTTTGTTGGCCAGCGCTCTTTTGGGCATGCTGGGTGTTTTAAGCGCCCTGCCCTCTGTTGCACAAAACTATCCCGCACGTCCCATCACGCTCATCGTACCTTGGGGTGCCGGCGGCGGTACTGATGCGACGGCTCGAATCATTGGCAGCCTGCTGGAAAAAGACTTAGGCCAACCCGTCACGGTGGTGAACCGCACAGGCGGCAGCGGTGTCGTGGGCCATGCGGCCATTGCTTCTGCACAGCCCGACGGCTACACCATTGGCTTGGCCACCGTTGAAATTGGCATGATGCACTGGCAAGGCTTAACTGAGCTCACCAGCGCCTCATACACCCCCATTGGCCTGGTCAATGCCGACCCCGCTGGTGTTCAAGTCCGCGCCGATTCACCTTACAAAACGGTCAACGAATTGTTGGCCGCCATCAAAGCCAACCCAGGCAAATTCAAAGCCTCTGGTACAGGTCAAGGTGGTATTTGGCACTTGGCCATCGCTGGCCTCTTGCGCGATCAAAAGATTGACCCCGCAGCTCTGCCATGGGTGCCTAGCAATGGCGCTGCACCAGGCCTGCAAGACATGGTTGCGGGCGGCATTGAGGTTGCCCCTGTGTCCTTGCCTGAAGCGCGTTCTTTGATTGATGCAGGCAAAGTCAAAAGCTTGGCCATCATGAATGACAAGCCCTCTGCGCTGTACCCCAATGTTCCCACGCTCAAATCCGCCACTGGCAGCGATTGGACCATGGCCGCATGGCGCGGCATTGTGGCCCCCAAAGGTTTGCCCGCACCTGTGCGCGACAAATTAGCTGAAGCTGTTCGCAAAGTGGCCGCCAGCAAAGAGTACAACGAGTTCATGGCCAGTCGCGGCTTCGGTGTGATCTATGCAGGTCCTGATGACTTCGCCAAATTCATGGTGAAGTCCAATACAGAATTAGGCGCCACCATGAAAGCGGTCGGCTTGGTCAAATAAGACCATGAAAATACACGACACGCTGTTTGGGCTGTTCTTTTTGGCATTGGGCGCCTTGGTGCTCTTTGCCGTCAAAGGCTTCCCAAATATACCGGGGCAACCTGTTGGTCCGGCACTGTTCCCAAGTTTGATTGCCATGGGTCTGTGCATCACTGGCGTCATGCTGGTCATTAAAGGGCTTCGCAATCAAGCGCTAACGGCATGGTTTGAATGGGAGGAATGGGTTCATTCTCCTCGGCATGTTATTGCCCTGTTTGTACTGTTAGCTTCTGTGGTTTTTTATATTGCAGTGGCAGAACCACTTGGTTTTTTACCCACCAGTTTCATCATGTTGATCGCTCTGTTCAAGGCCTTGCGCGTCAACTGGCGTCGCACATTGACAGTGGCCGTGATTGCAACATTGGTTGTCCACTTTGCTTTCTACAAGCTCCTGCGAGTCCCCCTGCCTTGGGGTGTTCTCACCCCTTGGGCTTGGTGAAGTTGTTCACATCGCTTATTCAGTCAGTCGCATGAATTAGGAGCCTCCCTATGTGGACAGCCATCGGTCAAGCATTCTCCATGGTCTTCGAGCCCTACACCCTCATGGTGATGGTGGCAGCAGCTTTTTATGGCTTATTTGTGGGGGCAGTGCCCGGACTCACTGCCACCATGGCCACGGCCTTGCTGGTACCCGTCACGTTTTTCATGCCACCCATCCCCGCCATTGCAGCCATGGTCACAGCCACGGCCATGGCCATTTTCTCGGGTGACATTCCAGGGTGCTTATTGAGAATTCCAGGGACGCCTGCCTCGGCAGCCTATACCGATGAAGCGTTTGCCATGACCAAGAAAGGGCAAGCCGAAATGGCTTTAGGCGCTGGACTGGTCTTCTCTGCGGTGGGTGGATTGTTTGGCACTGTTGTGCTAATTTTGGCAGCCCCAGCTCTGGCTGACTTTGCCTTGAACTTCAGCTCTTTTGAGTATTTCTGGTTGGTGCTACTGGGTTTAACTTGCGCCATATTCATCACCTCTGACCATCCCCTCAAGGGCATCATCACTTTGTTACTTGGCCTGCTGGTAGCCTGCGTGGGTCTGGGTAATCCTGCAGGTTTCCCTCGCTTCACATTTGGCAATGCCGAAATGACAGGCGGCATTGGCATGATCGCCATGATGATTGGCATGTTTGCCATTTCAGAAATCATTCGCTTTGTGGTCGACACCAGTCCCCCAGCTGTGTTGGTGGTTGAAAAAGTAGGCAGTGTGCTGGCGGGCCAATGGGCATTGGCCAAAAAATACCCCAAACAAATTTTGCGCGGCAGTGTGCTTGGAACCGCTGTGGGCGCACTTCCAGGTGCAGGCGCAGACATTGCCGCCTGGATGTCGTATGCCATGAGCAAGAAATTTTCGAAAGAGCCTGAAAAGTTTGGCACGGGCCACGTTGAGGGCATTGTGGAATCTGGGTCTGCCAACAACAGTGCACTGGCCGGCGCATGGATTCCAGCGCTGGTGTTTGGCATCCCTGGCGACTCCATCACGGCCATTGTGATTGGGGTTCTTTACATGAAGAATATGAACCCAGGGCCAGCCCTCTTCACCACCAACCCACAAAATATCTACGCGGTATTTTTGCTGTTCATCATTGCCAACATCATCATGAGTCCGCTGGGCATTTTGTGCATCAAGGTGGCCAAGCGAATTTTGCTGGTGCCGCGTGAAGTGCTCATGCCCTTGATTTTGCTGTTTTGTGTGGTCGGCACCTTTGCCATCAACAACTCCATGTTTGAAGTGGGCATCATGCTGGTGGCAGGCATTTTGGCCTACATTTTGGAAGCCAATAAATTTCCCATTGCGCCTGCTATTTTGGGCGTGGTCTTAGGTGGCATGCTAGAAGAAAACTTCATTACCTCCATGATCAAATCAAATGGCGATTTGAGTGCATTCTTGGCGCGCCCCATTGCCCTTGGTTTGGCCGTGGTGTGCGCGCTGGTTTGGACTTGGCCCCTGATTGCCAAGTTACTTTTCAAACCCTCAAATTCTCAAACTGCCTGAGGCAGGTCCACCTTGAGTTTTTGAGCCCATGAACTGAGGGCTGGCATGATGCTGGGGTAGAGTTGCAAGCCCTCTAATTCACTCAAGGCCTGGTGCTGAAGTCCTCTTTCACCGGGCAATCGCACTTTTTCGCCTGGTTGCGAAGGCTTTGAGTTTTTGCAGCTCGCCATCACATGGTCAATTTGTCGCTCAAAGGCTTTCAATCCTGCAAAGGCCTGAGGGTCAATGATTTGCAAAAACACAGTGGCGCCCCAGCCTTCCAAAGGATCGGCACGGCCATGACCTGCCAAGCCGCCGGTCATTGCCTCCACCATCAAACTTAAACCATAACCCTTGTGACCCGAGTCCATGCCCCCAAGCGGCAGGATGGTGCCTTTGGGCTCCGTAAACAACACCGCAGGATCTTTGCTGGCACGACCTTGCCCATCCATCACCCATGCCGCAGGGAGCATTTTTTTCTCATTGAACAGGCGATTGGTCATGCCATTGGTGGTGGCCGATGTTGAAACATCCACCATGATGGGCTGGCTTGAGCTTGGAATACCAAAGGAAACAGGATTGGGTGTGAAAACAGGGTCCAAACCACCAAATGGCGCAACACTGCAACTGTTGGCGTCAGAGCAATGCAAAGCAATCAACAGCCCTTGCGCCGTGGCACGCTGATGATAGGCTGCAAGGCAGGCGATATGATGGCTGCGCTTGATCACGATGGTGCAAGTACCCTGCGTCTTGGCGCGCGCCATGGCCACCTCCATGGCCCTTAGCACCAGCCATGGACCCGGCAATCGCTTGCCATCCCAGATCATGGCTGCCGGGAAATCTGACAGGATTTCGGGCTGACCGCTCTTGTTCATCTTGCCAGACTCTAACTCGGCCAAATAAGGTGCCAACAGGCCAAGTCCGTGGGTGGTATGCCCCAACAAATCGCCTTCCACCAGTATGTCTGCCACAGCATTTGATTTATCAGCCTCCAAACCATTGGCCAGAAGAAGCGATTTAGCAAATTTTCTTAAATCTTCTACTTTATATTTCAATTCTGTCTCCCATTTGTTAAAGGAAGCCAAGCACCTAGCAGCTTGACCTTTTGCACATATTAACGTTTCTCGTCGCCTGAGCAAGGCGGCACAGAGCAAGAGATAATCTTCATTGCCTAGACCCATGTCTCGGAGCCTTGATTCAACATAAACTGATACAAAAAATGAAAAGTCATTCACTTCGCATGGATGGGGTAGACACCCCCATCATCCCCACCATCGCGGCCTTGGTCAGAAACAATCCCGGCACCATTTCTTTGGGACAAGGTGTGGTGAATTACGGCCCGCCTGCAGAAGCCATTGCAGCCTTGCCTGGCATGATGGGCGATGGCAGTTTGCATAAATACTTAGGTGTGAGTGGGCACCCCGGCTTGGTCGAAGCCATTCAAGTCAAGCTGGCGCATGAGAACCTTGTGCATTTAGGCACAGAAGCCATGCTCATGGTCACGGCAGGTAGCAACATGGCCTTTTTGAATTCGGTGCTGGCTGTGGCTGACCCCGGTGACGAATTTATTTTGCCCATGCCCTTTTACTTCAATCAGGAAATGGCCATTCGCATGTGTGGGTGCGTGCCTGTACCCGTGCCCACGAATGATGACTGGAGTCTGAACTTAGAAGCGATGGCGGCGGCCATCACACCCCGCACGCGCGCTATTTTGACCGTATCCCCCAACAACCCTACAGGCGCTGTTTACTCAGAAGCTTCACTGCGCGCCATCAATACCCTTTGCGCCCAACGTGGGCTTTATCACTTCAGCGACGAAGCCTACGAATACTTTACTTACGACGGTGTGAAACACTTTTCGCCGGCCAGCATGCCGGGTGCCATGAAACACACCCTGTCGTTTTATTCCATGTCCAAGAACTACGGCATGGCCAGTTGGCGCGTGGGCTATGTGGTGTTTCCTGCCCACTTGTTTGATGCCATGAACAAGGTGCAAGATACCAATCTCATTTGCGCTCCCATGCCCTCGCAACTGCTGGCGCTGCAAGTTTTGCAAAAAGGTCGCCCTTGGGTCGAACCCAAAGTCAAAGCATTGAGTGAAGTCCGTCAAACGGTCTACCAAGCACTGGAAGGTTTGGGCGACTTGGTTGAGTTTCCCAAAACACAAGGCGCGTTTTATGTGTTGATGAAACTGCCCGGCTTGGCCAAAGGCATTGAACCCATTGATTTCAACCGCGTCATGACAGAGA
>JBIKOZ010000315.1:0-2507 GCA_044357745.1 Limnohabitans sp.
CTGAGGCCGAGGCGACGGCAGCTCTGCCACCCTCTAGTGCGGCTACTCTTTCTTCCAGCACAGCCACGGTGGGGTTGCTGAGGCGAGAGTAAACATTGCCAAAAGTTTGCAAATTGAAAAGAGATGCGGCATGTTTTGCACTGTCAAAAACAAAACTGCTGGTTTGATAAATGGGCAGCGCGCGTGCGCCCGTGGCTGCGTCGGGAATTTGACCTGCATGAATGGCAAGTGTTTCGGGCCTAAAAGAATGATCGCTCATGAACAGCCTAGACCGGGCGTTTGGCTGAAATGATGCCGGTATTGACGCCCACCCAGTTGAGGCCACCAAAAATACGAGCATGTTCAATTTTGACGCAGCGGCGTGTGACAGATTGACGGCCATTGTTTCTAAACAGCATGTCAGCCTCGTGGTTTTCAACCCCCAATTGTTGCCAAAAACATGTGGCCCCGATTTCAAATGCTTCTTTGGCGATGGGCAAGACATCTTCCGTTTTTCTAAAGACATCGACAATGTCTATTTTCTCTGGAATGTCAAGCAAGCTGGCGTAGCAAATTTGGTCCAAAATTTTTTCAGGAGGGTGTTGGCCGTCGCCCGCGTAGCGTGGGTTGACAGGAATGATTTTGTAGCCATGTTCTTGCATGTACTTGGCTGCAAAATAACTGGGTCGATTCCATTGTGCAGACAAGCCCACCACAGCGATGGTTTTGGCAGATTTGAGTATGAGCCTTAGTTGCTGTACGTCATTGTGCATGCGGAATCCTTGACTCTTTCCAATGTTTGCCCGTTGTTGCGTTCATGAATAATTTCAAGCTGTGCTTGGCACCTTGAAATCACTTAATATTCAATGAAGTCTTAGTTATAACTGTTTAAGGATCGTTTGCATGTTTCGCACCCTTATTTTGGCCTTCTTTGTTGTTGCCAATGCGACAAATCTTAGGGCCGAAGAGGTGACAGTGGCTGTCGCAGCTAATTTTGCAGCACCGATGCAAAAAATTGCCCAATTGTTTCAACAAGACACAGGGCACAGGGCCAGGATGTCATTTGGCGCTTCTGGCGGTTTTTATGCGCAAATCAAAAACGGCGCCCCATTTCAGGTTTTTCTCTCCGCAGATGAAACCACGCCACAAAAACTAGAGGCCGAAGGCGTAGGCGTCGCTGGCACACGTTTTACCTATGCCACGGGGCAGTTGGTTTTGTGGAGTCCACAGCCAGGCTTGGTGGACGACAAAGGACAAATTCTTCAGCGCAAAGAAATTCAAAGAATCGCCTTGGCCAACCCAAAGTTAGCGCCTTATGGTGCTGCCGCAATGGAGACAATGACCCATTTGGGACTGCTCAAAGATTTGCAGCCCAAGTTGGTTTTGGGCGATAACATTGCACAAACTTATCAATTCGTCATGACGCAAAATGCACCGATTGGCTTTGTTGCACTTTCACAAGTCTTTATCAATGGAAAAATCGGTACAGGATCAGCATGGGTTGTTCCTTCCCACTACTACAAACCCCTTCGACAAGAGGTCATCTTATTAAAGAACGCTCAAGATCATTCTGCAGCCAAAGCGCTCATGCTTTATTTGCGGGGTGAAAAAGCCAAAGCGGTGATGAAGTCGTTTGGCTATTTGACCGAATGAAAACCTAGCACTGCTGGAAAATTCAACCTCTTCATAATGGACTCTGCAGTTTTCTCAAATGCTTGTCATCATCAAGCCTATTTTTCTGAAATAAACCTTTCTATGTTCAAGCCAAAATTTCTGAGAGCCTTCATTCTATGAACTCATTGCCCTTGTTGTTGGTACCAGGATTGATGTGTGATCACACAGTTTGGGAGCCTCTTTTGCCGTACCTGGCGCCATTGCATAAGTGCCAAATGGTGGATCACCAGTTGGCCAATTCATTGACACAGATGGCTGAGCAGTTGTTGCATCATGCTCCCGATCGATTTGTTGTTGCAGGACATTCAATGGGCGGACGTGTTGTTCTTGAGGCCTTGAGAATCGCGCCTGAACGAATCGCGGGTGTTGCCTTGATGGACACCGGACATTTGGCCAAGTTGCCGGGCCCAGCGGGCGAATCCGAAGTTGCCAAACGGTTGGCCTTGCTGCAAATTGCACAGGCGCAAGGCGTGCGTGCCATGGCCAAGGAGTGGGTCAAAGGCATGGTGCATCCGGAGCGTCTTCAAGACCATGTTTTGATTGATGAAATTTTGGACATGTTTGATCGCAAAAATTCAGACATCTTTGCCAGACAACTATTGGCTTTGATTCACCGAAGCGATGGCACCGACGTTTTAAAAGCGATTCAGGTTCCATGTTTGATTTTGTGTGGCCAACAAGACAGTTGGGCACCCCCTTCTCAGCATGAGGAAATGATGCAACATGTGCCGCACGCCACACTGTCGGTCATTGCGTCAGCGGGTCACATGGTCACCATGGAAAAACCGCAAGCTGTCGCTGAAGCGATGAACAGCTGGCTAAGCCATCCGAATTGGTCTTAGGCCTGCCTTTCA
>JBIKOZ010000314.1:0-2507 GCA_044357745.1 Limnohabitans sp.
CCAGGCTCTGAGCCTTTTTCTAAAACCACCACAGAAACGTCATTGCCTTTTTCTAGAGCCAACTGTTTCAAGCGAATGGCCGCGGACAAGCCTGCAGGGCCGCCGCCCACCACGACCACGTCGTATTCCATCGATTCGCGGGGACCGTGTGTGTTCAAAATCTCTTCGGGTGTCATTGGAAGACTCGCATAAAGTTAAGGGTCTGATGGGCAATTATCGGACCTATGGACCATTTTAAGCGCGGAACAGGCAGAATCTACGTACAAGCAGGTGGTGAATACACATCCCTTCTCTGCTTTCAATCAGAGACAAAGACACATGAAATTTGAAATACCTGAGATCAAGAAAAAAGTTCACGAAATGATCATCCCCATTCGTTGGGGTGACATGGACGCCATGAAGCATGTGAACAACGCTGTTTATTTCCGGTATCTAGAAACGGTGCGCATCGATTTTTTTCAATCGATAGGCTGTGAACCCAACCCACAAGGCCAAGGGCCAGTCATCGTCAATGCGTTTTGTAACTTTTACAAACAACTTGAATATCCGGGCAATGTGTTGGCCAAGATGTATGTGAGCGACCCCGCGCGTACCACTTTTGAAAGCTGGTGTACCTTAGAGCTTGAAAATCAGCCTGGTGTGATTTATGCGGAAGGGGGTGCCACCACCATCTGGGTAGATTTCCCGCTTCAGAAAGCAGTGACGCTACCCGATCACATCAGAGCGATGGCCACACCCTGAATGGTTTGGAATGAGCAGGCGTCATTACTTTTGCTTGGGGACTCTGCCCATTAGATAAAACTCTGGGTTGGGCATCATGTTGCTGAAGCTGGCCATGCGGTTGGACAAGCCAAAGAAAGCCGTGATGGCCGCAATGTCCCAAATATCTTCGTCGTCAAAGCCATGTGCATGCAGTGGTGCGAAGTCAACTTCCTCAACTTGGTCGCTGTGCAAACAAACTTTCATAGCGAAATCAAGCATGGCGCGTTGACGCGGTGAAATATCAGCCTTGCGATAGTTGATGGCCACTTGATCGGCGACCAGGGGTTTCTTTTCGTAGATTCTCAAAATTGCGCCGTGGGCCACTACGCAATACAAACAATTGTTGGCCGCACTGGTGGTGGTCACAATCATTTCCCGATCGCCTTTGGTCAGGTTGCTCGTCCGTCCCACGGACTCTGGCACCATGAGCGCATCGTGATAGGCAAAAAAAGCGCGCCATTCTGCAGGGCGACGGGCAAAAGCCAAGAACACTTGCGGTACAAACCCTGCCTTTTCCTGCACTTCCAAAATTTTGGTGCGGATGTCTTCGGGCACATCTTTCAGCTCTGGAGAGGGATAGCGCGTGGTTTTGGGGTTGGCGGTAGCGGGCGTGTTCATGGCAATCCTTGTCAGTTGCCTGATTCTAATCACCTATTACACTACTTACTTTTAAGAATTTCCCTCTTAGGAGAGCCCTGTGAACAAGATTTTCCCTTCTGCAGCCGAGGCGCTCAAAGGCGTTGTGGCTGATGGCCAACTGCTGGCCGTGGGTGGCTTTGGCCTCTGCGGTATTCCCGAGGCTTTGATTGAGGCCTTGCGCGACTCGGGCGTGAAAAATCTCACCGCCATTTCTAACAATGCAGGTGTTGATGGTTTTGGTTTGGGCAAGCTGCTTGAAACTCGCCAGATCAAAAAAATGATCTCCTCTTATGTGGGGGAAAACAAAGAGTTTGAGCGTCAGTTCTTGGCCGGCGAACTTGAGTTGGAATTCACGCCTCAAGGTACCTTGGCCGAAAAGCTGCGCGCTGGCGGTGCGGGCATCCCAGCCTTCTTTACCAAAACGGGCGTGGGCACCGTGGTGGCCGATGGCAAAGAGTTGCGTGAGTTCGATGGCGAAACTTATGTCATGGAGCGCTCCCTGATTCCGGATGTGTCGTTGGTGAAGGCCTGGCGTGCCGACAAATCTGGCAACCTTCAATTTCGTTTAACGGCCCGCAACTTCAATCCGGCAGTGGCCATGGCGGGCAAGCTGTGCATTGTGGAAGTGGAAGAGATTGTGGAAACAGGTGACATGATCCCTGACCATATTCACTTGCCCGGCATTTACGTTCACCGATTGGTTCTCAACAAGCACCCTGAAAAGCGCATTGAGAAACGCACCATCACAGAAACTGCAGGAGTCTAAGCATGAGCTGGAACCAAGATCAGATGGCAGCTCGCGCTGCGCAAGAATTACAAGACGGCTTTTATGTCAACCTGGGCATTGGCATTCCCACCCTGGTGGCCAACCATGTGCCCAGCAACATTGAAGTCTGGCTGCAATCTGAAAACGGCATGTTGGGCATTGGCCCGTTTCCCACAGAAGATGAAGTCGATGCCGACCTGATCAATGCGGGCAAGCAAACCGTGACCACCATCAAGGGCACCTCTATTTTTGGCAGCCACGACAGCTTCGCCATGATTCGGGGCGGCAAAATTAATCTGTCTATTTTGGGCGCCATGCAAGTGAGCGAAAAGGGTGATTT
>JBIKOZ010000313.1:0-2533 GCA_044357745.1 Limnohabitans sp.
GGGGGGAATGGCATAGGCAGAGCTATTGCAATTGGTTTGGCGCGATCGGGAGCGCATGTGGTCGTGATGGACCTTGAGTTTTCCTCAGCACAATCTGTCGTCAGTGAAATTGTGAAAGAAGGCTTGTCTGCAACTGCTGTTTGTGTCGATGTCAAAGATGAAGCCCAAGTCGATCAAGCCATGAAGCAAGCTTACGAGCATCACCAAAGGCTGGATATTCTCATCAACAACGCAGGCATCGCAATCAGAAAGCCAACGATTGAATTGACCTTGGCAGACTGGAACCGTGTCTTGGAAGTCAACCTCACAGGTGTATTTTTATGTGCCCGAAGTGCTGCGCGATTCATGATTGCGCAAGGCAGCGGCGCTATTGTCAACACGGCCTCCATCATGGGGCTGTCGGGCGGTGGTTTGTATCCTAATATTTCTTATCAATCGACCAAGGGTGCCATTGTTAATTTAACGCGTGCACTGGCAGTGGAGTGGGCCTCGCATCAAATACGTGTCAATGCCGTAGCCCCAACTTGGGTGGAAACAGATTTCATCAAGTCCCTCATGACACAACCCGATTTGATTGAGAAAATAAAAGGAATAACCCCTTTGGGACGCCTCGCCAAGCCTGAGGACATTGTGGGCGCAGTGATTTTTTTATGCGCTCCCTGTTCTAGCATGGTGACCGGTCATACATTGGCAGTTGATGGTGGATTTTTGGCGCAATGACCTCTGAAAGGGCGTTGCCTTGCTGCCGGTTTAACTCAGCTACTTTGCTTTTCAGGGTACTGGTCAAAAACAGCACCTTGGGCAAACAGTGCTTGAATTTGGTCAGTTGAATATTCGAGTTGACGCAATACTTCAGTCGAGTGTTGACCTAACCATGGCGCGGGCATCCGAATGCTGTTGAGTTCACCGCTTGATTTGATCGGCAAGCCCAAGGTCTTCATGGCGCCGATGATGGGGTGCTCTATGTCATGCACCATCATGCGAGCCTTAATGTGCGGATCATGCATTATTTTTTCATAGCCAAAAACGGGACCACCAGGCACGCCAGCCAGATCCATTTTTTCTACCCAATGCGCAGTAGATTGGCGCATCAAAAGTACTTCGATTTCTTGCTCTAACAAATCTGCATTTTGAACTCTTAATGCAGCTGTCAAATACATGGGGTTAGAAGGCCAATCGGGTTGGTCAATCACATGGTTACAAAAATCAAGCCACAATTTTTGCGAACCGGCGCCTACCGTCACATGACCATCTGCGCATCGATAGGCTTGATAAGGGGCAGAGCGCCTGTGCCGCGTTCCGGTGGCAGTGGGAATTTCACCCGAACCGAAATAGGCCCCGAATTCCCATGGTGTCCAAGCCAGCCCTGCTTCGAGCAAAGAGGTTTCAATGTATTGACCTTCACCGAATCTTAATTTGCCGATGAATGCACCCAAAATACCCGAAAGTGCGGTCACACCGCTGGCGATGTCGTTCATGGCGATGCCCACTTTGGCAGGGCGTCCTCCGGGTTCACCGGTCATCATCATGATGCCTGACATCCCTTGAGCGATGATGTCAAAACCACCTTTATTGCCATAGGGCCCAGTTTGACCAAAGCCTGACATCGAGGCGTAAATGACACCGGGGTTGAGTTCTTTCACTGACGCATAACCTAAGCCCATTCGCTGGACCACGCCCGGCCTGAAATTTTCTAAAACGATGTCGGCTTTTGAAGCCAACATCAAAGCGATTTTCAATCCAGCAGGGTCTTTCAAATTCAAGGCAACGCTTTTTTTGTTTCGATTGAGCACCGCAAAGCAATAAGACTCAGCATTAACTTGTGGTTCAAAGCTGCGGGATATATCACCCTTGTCCGCATTTTCAATTTTGATGACTTCTGCACCCATGTCCCCTAAGACCATGCTGCAATAGGGGCCTGCCAATACGTTGGTCAAATCTAAAACACGAATGCCAGACAAGGGAAGTGTCATAGGAGCCTCTTTTCAATCAGCACATTTCAATCTGGGTTCAGCGACCTTTGAAAACAGGCTTGCGTTTGGCCATGAAGGCGGTTCTGCCCTCTTTAAAATCTTCACTTTCGAAGCATGCCGCAAACACCCGATCGCACAATGCCATGTCACGTTGAGTTTCGTCTTTGACGATTTCGCCCACAATGGTTTTGATGGAAGCGACCGTCATGGGCGCATTGCCCGCAATCATGTTGGCGTATTGCCCAACATATTGTTCTAATGCATCAATTGGAACCATGCGATTGATCAAGCCCATGGTCAAAGCTTCTTGAGAGGTGAATTGGCGTGCCGTGAAGAAAATTTCTTGTGCGAATGAGGGGCCGACAATGTCAACCAGTTTGCGAATGCCTTCGTATTCATATCCCAAACCTAATTTGGCGGCAGGTACAGCAAATTTAGAATTTTCACTTGCTATTCGAATGTCGCAGTTCAAAGCCACGGCAACACCGCCCCCAATGCAATACCCATTGATCATGGCGATGGTCGGCTTCTTCATGTTTTTTAAAGCCAACATCCCTTTT
>JBIKOZ010000087.1:0-6413 GCA_044357745.1 Limnohabitans sp.
ATTTGCAAATTCAGAAATATCCGCTCCCGACACAAAGGACTTCTCTCCGGCGCCATTCACGATGACCACGCGAATGTCGGCGTCATTGGCAAAGTCTTCAGCGATGCAAGCCAACCCTTCCCACATCTCGAGCGATACTGCATTGAGTCGCGCTGGGTTGTTAAATGTCAACCACCCGATATGGCCTTCTTTTCGGGCAATCATTTTGTCTGTTTTTAATAGGGTCATGGCATTTGCCGTGTTGAGTTTTTTTGTGATTTAATTTTAAAAAATGCCAAGAAACTTGCAGTATTGGGCAAACTGTTCTGCAGCGCCATCTTGCATCTGAATGAATCTTCAAATGTCATGGTACAGCAAGATATCTGGGTTTGGCTGCCTCCTTATCAAGGGTTTCTCCGATAAAGATTAACTAAAGCTACGTGCAATACTGGGCCTGAAATAAATTGAATTTTTTAATCAAAATCTAAGTCTCTTACTAACCACTAAAGGAGAACTGTTTATGAAACGTCGTAACCTGCTGGTCGCCGGATTAGCCTCTTCAGCTCTACTGGGCGCCAACCGTGCCTATGCGGCTTGGCCAGAACGTCCCATTTCGCTGGTCGTGCCATACCCCGCTGGTGGCGGGACTGACATTGTTGCCCGCACGTTAGCGCCGCTTCTAGAGCGTGAAATCGGCGGTACCATCAGCGTCCTCAATCGTCCCGGTGGGGGCGGTATCACTGGGCATGAAGCCGTTGCCCGAGCAGCACCGGACGGTTACACCCTGGGCATGATCACCAACGATTTGTCTTTCTACGTGCCCCTAGGGCAGTCTCGCTTGACGCATCGTGACTTCGCCAAGATCGGACAGACCAATGAAATCGCCGCGACTGTCACCGTGAAGCCGGGTTCGCCCTACGACACCTTGCCTAAGTTGCTGGAGGCCATCCGCTCTAATCCGGGCAGGCTGCGTGGTACAGGTGCTGCTTCTGGTGTTTCTTGGCATGTTGCATACCTAGGCATGATGGACAGTCTTGGAATCGATCCAAAGAACGCCATCTGGGTGCCTTCCCAAGGCGGTACATTGGGCCATCAAGATGTGGCGGCAGGTGGCAGCGAATTTTCTACGGCATCGATTGGCGAAGCGCGTGCTTTGCTGGAAGCGGACAAGGTAAAAACTCTTGCCATCATGTCTGATGCGCGAATTGCCCAGTTTCCCAATATTCCGACCTTGAAAGAAGTAACAGGTAGCGGTTGGAACTTTAGCGTGGCGCATGGCGTTGCAGGACCAAAGGGCCTTCCAGCTCCGATTCAGGAGCGTTTGGCTGCGGCACTTGTCAAGGTTCACGCCAGCGAGGAGTTCCAGACCCAATTGAAAAACCGGCTCATCCGCGCCATACACCGTACTCCAGCAGAATGGGACGTTGTACTTGACAGACAGTTGACTGACTTTAGCCGTCTGCTGCGCGCTGCTGGTTTGGCTCGTGGCTGAATTCGCTACGCTTCATTTGTTGCGCCACAGACTACCTGGACTTGTTGTTGGACTGCTTGGTGCAGGGGCTATTCTGGGTGCGCAAAGCTTTCCGACGCCGCCGGGTCAGCTTTACGGACCAGCGATGTTTCCAATCGTCATCGGCGTCGGTCTGATGATTTGTGGCCTGGCCATCGGAATACGGAAAGCAATCACAACGCCTCCTCTTGGTGAGCCCGATGCTCCCGGCGGACGAGGAGTAGCTCTAATCTATGCCATGGCGCCTGCTTTAGTCCTTTTACTTTTCGAAGTGTTGGGATGGCCGCTACTTTGCGCCCCTTTGGTTGCTGGGTTGCTGATGCTTGCTGGCGCTAGACCTATCACGGGGATTCTGGTTGGATTTGGTATGGCTGTGTTCACCTGGGTGGTCTTCGCCATGATTCTGAGGGTGCCACTTTCCCGTGGCCCGCTCTTCTTCTTACCCTACTGATAGGCGCTTTTCATGGATGCCTTTCTGCGCGCATTGACGCTGGTCTCAGACCCCGTCGTGCTGATGACCATACTCGGATCCTCTCTTTTTGGCATGATGGTGGGCTGCATTCCCGGCTTGACTGCCACCATGGCCACAGTGCTGCTGGTTCCGTTTGCCATGTTTCTTGACCCGGTTTCAGCGATTGCCTCGATTGTCTCTGCCACTGCCATGGCCATCTTCGCCGGCGACATTCCTGGCACGTTGCTGCGACTGCCTGGCACACCGGCCAGTGCTGCCTACGTGGATGAGAGCTACCGCCTGGCAAAAGCAGGCCGTGCCGGTGAGATACTGGGTCTCAACTTGGTATTCTCTGCGGCGGGCGGCCTCTTCGGCACTGTGGTGCTGGTCGCTGCGGCCCCGATCCTCGCTGATTACGCTTTGTCCCTCACCAGCTTTGAGTTTTTCTGGCTTTCGGTGCTTGGCTTGTCTTGTGCCGTTTTCACTGTTGGCGACAACATCGCCAAGGGCTGCGCCAGCCTATTGTTCGGACTGCTGCTGGCAACTGCAGGGCGGGACTACACCAGCGGTTGGCCGCGTTTCACTTTCGACCAACCCGACTTGCTGGACGGGCTGCCCTTCGTGCCGGTCTTGATTGGCTTGTTCGCTCTGCCAGAAATACTTCGCACAGTTCGATCTTTGCCGCAGGGTACGGCGGTGCAAATCGCCCAAGGCACGCGCATCTTTGCTGGCATGGGCAAGGCGATGGTGAAGTGGTTTCCAAACTTTATTCGCTCAAGCGCCATCGGCACCTTTGTGGGTGCGCTGCCTGGCGGTGGGGCCGATACTGCCGCTTGGACTGCCTATGCTGTCTCTCGCAGGGTGACAAAGGATCCTGAAAGCTGGGGCAAGGGCGAAAGCTTAGAAGGCATCGTTGATGCCACCAGCGCTAACAACGCATCCTTAGCGGGAGCTTGGATCCCGGCTCTGGTCTTTGCCATTCCAGGCGACACGATCACCGCCATCGCTATCGGTGTTTTGTACATGAAGAACGTAAACCCCGGGCCGAGTATTTTCCTAGAAAATTCGCACATCCTTTACGCAGTGTTCATCACGTTCTTTATTGCTAACTTGCTGATGATTCCTCTTGGCTGGCTGGCCATTCGTGCAGCTGTTCCAATTCTGCGCATCCCACGCCGCTTGCTGATGGCACCGCTGCTTATGTTTGCTTGTTTAGGCGCCTACGCGGTTGAAAATAGCCTCTTCGGTATTGGCGTCATGCTCGCTTGCGGCTTAATTGGCTACTGGATGGAGGACAATGGTTTCCCAGTGGGGCCGTGCGTGCTGGGTATTGTGATGGGCCGTTTAGTGGAGGAGAATCTGATGACCTCACTGATCAAGGTGCAGGGCGACATCACCAGATTCTTCGAACGTCCTGTTGCCACTGGGCTTGCTTTGATAACCTTGATCATATGGCTTTGGCCTTTGTTTAAGCGGCTACGGCGCCCAAAAGTTAGTTTGACTTAGCGCCCAATCAGATTTACGTAAGGCCATCAACCCGGATGACAACACACCGGCCATGCTGAACGATGTTGTACCCAACCAATGAAAAACTCTAAGCAGCTTGGCTGTTCAGTTCATCATTGTGGAAAAACAGACGATTTTTTGAGTCATTTAAAACCCATGTATTCAGTTCCGTGTATCACCTTTATAAGTTGAGAATATTCATGGAGTGTTAAATTATTGACTTTCAATTCATCATCGAAGAAGACCATCGTGAAAAACATATTGATTACTTTTTTAATCTCATGCTCATGTGC
This sequence comes from Limnohabitans sp., assembly GCA_044357745.1. Lineage (GTDB taxonomy): Bacteria > Pseudomonadota > Gammaproteobacteria > Burkholderiales > Burkholderiaceae_C > Limnohabitans_A. The sequence continues at coordinate 3,740 of JBIKOZ010000087.1, forward strand.
TGCATGGTCTGCAGATTCGGAGCCAACTCAACCACGCTCTAAATCAGTTGCTGAAATTCTTCTGCCAGCTAGAAATTCAATCAAGGCTGGAAATTATGAAAAAGCTGTCGAGTTGCTGACAGAGGCTGATCAAAAAAATTCAGCTGACTGGCATAACTTAATGGGCTATAGCTTAAGGAAAAAGACATCTCCAAATTTGTCTGAAGCCGAAAAATACTACATCTCCGCTTTGAATCTAGACGCTAATCACAGAGGCGCGCTGGAATATTACGGCGAATTATTGTTGCTAAAAAATGATCTTGCCGGCGCTGAGAAGCTGCTTGCGCGGCTGGACAAAGCGTGTAGGTTTGGTTGTGAAGAGTTTCAAGATTTGAAACAAAGCATTCAGAAGTACAAAATCAAAAAACCTTGAGGGCATGGCGGTCTCAAAGACAGCATTTGATGCGCAGACTTTTTGAGTTTGAATGTGATAACTAACATTTTACAAATCGTGAAGCCTTTGGCATTCAATGCCATTGGGAAAGGGCTTCAAAACATGACGGGCGCGTCATCGTCGTTAGAGGAATTTAAGCTGCCAATCGGCGATCCTGGCTTGTTCGGACCACAGTCTGTTACTTGGAAAGTTCACGCTGATTTTTCCGCCATGATGGTGGGTGGTTTGTCTTCTTTGATGATACAAGCCTTGCACCCAAGAGCATTGGCGGCTGTGTGGGACCACTCAAATTTCCGTCATCAGTTAAAGGCAAGGCTAGGTCGAACAGCACTGTTTGTTGCGGCTACAACCTACGGCAGTGTCGATCTTGCCACGAAGCATGTCCAGCGAGTGAATGCCATCCACGCCAAAATTAAGGGCATCGATTTGAAGGGCCAGGCTTACATTGCCAACGAGCCGCATCTGCTTCGATGGGTCCATCTGGTTGAAACAATTTCTTTTTTAAATGCCTATCAACACCTTGCCTTGCAACCATTGTGCCCGTCAGACTGCGACAGGTACGTTGTTGAGATGAACAAAGTGGGTGAGATGCTAGGCGCTACAAATTTGCCCTTGACATTCAGCGACGCCAAGCACGCAATGACACAATACGAACCTGAGTTGGTTTTTGATCAGCGCACTCGCGAAACGCTTCGCTCGATTGAGTCCTATTCTGTGGACCTCACTGAAAAACCATTTTTCGCTTTAATTTTAAGTGCTTCCTTTGACATTGTTCCCGAGTGGCTTTTGCAAAAGCTACAAAGAGAAGCCGAATCATGTTTGCGCATCAACACACGCAGGCTTGCTTTGCAAATAGCATCCAAGCCAGTTCAATGGATGCTTGACGAGCAGGGTGTCAGCGCAGTGTCCAGAAGGCGGGTCGAATTGCAAAGCGTCGCCTTATAAAATTTCAACTTCAGAGTTGAATGTCATAAGTTGTGCGCAACTTAAATTTTGCTTATGGGCTTATCGATCAGAAGCTTGTTTCAGTTGAATGCCTTCGTGTTTAGCGACCATTTCAAGTGCAGACTCAAATAAGGCTCTGGCAGAACCTGAAACCGAGCTGAGATACGCATGCAGGTGCGCATCCTCTGTCGAGTTATTCAAACATTCGTGGCTGTACTGCTCAAAGCTTGCAAGCTGCGTAATTATTTCTGAAACATGTTTTGGGCATTCACACAGTACATCAGTCGATATGTTGGCCACCCGCATGAGTTCAATGTCGTCATATTTCCGAGGTGGAATGAGCATTCCGGAAGTCAAGCTGGCCGAGCTTGTTTCGTTGTTAATGAGGAGTACTGACTTAATGAGATCGGCTAAATCAGCATCGCTGATCGGTTCTCTGCGAACAATCATGCCGCAGCGTTTCATCGATTCAATGATGGGCTCTTGTCCATAGTTGTAAAGCACAATGACTTGCAAAGCATTGTTGATTTGAGCCAAGCGATGGATGTCGACCTGAACGCCTGAATGCAAAGAGTTTGTGTGGATGAGAAGAATTTGTGGATTCTTTTGAAATTTGGCCGACAAGGCTTGCTGCACAGTGCTGAAAATATCAGTAATGCGTATGGCCTGGTTGTTAAAACTGAACGTGAACTTCTTGGTCTCAATTTTGGCGGCAAGAGGCAGTCCGATTACCGCAATTGAAACTGTCTGGTCCTTTGAATCTGCGCTTGCTTTTCTTTGATTGGTTTCTTGTTGTTGCTGCAGCAAACTATTGAGTTCTAGGGTGCTTAGCTTTGCAATGCTGCTAATGCTGTGACCTTGGTCGGTCAGTCTTTTGAGTAATGTCGCTTTCAAAACATCGTCATCTGTGTAGAGACGGTGCTTGCTTTCTGTCTTTTCCGGCTGAAAAGTTTCATATCTCAGTTCCCAGACTCGAAGGGTAGGGGTGGGGACGCCACTGAGGCTAGACACCGCTCCAATTTTGTGAAGACCGCCTTTTTGAGGTGTATTTTTTAACATAAACGTTTATTTGAGTAAATTTTGTATAGATTATTGCATAAATTTTAGTAATTGAACAATTATTTTATAGTTTGATGATAAATTGCGAGTTCTCATGAAAGGAGACAGCATGTTAAGCAAGCGAGCTTCCCTCGGATTGAAAGTAGTTACAACGATTGCCAGCGCCCCTAGTCACAGAACAGTTACCGCTGACACGCTTGCGTCGATTACAGGCGTTTCGCTGTCTTACATTGAGGG
>JBIKOZ010000035.1:0-8928 GCA_044357745.1 Limnohabitans sp.
CCGCCCATTGCTGTTTTGTACACGCTCTTTGCAAGAGCGTGCGATCCTGTGGTTGAGTTTTTGAAGATGAGTGAACTTCACACCGATGAAGAAATCATGGAGATGGTGATGACCACCTGTTTTGCAGGCCTGAATGCCCGAAATGTTTAGGCGAACACTTTAAGTTTGAACGTGCAAAGTTTTCTGCGGATCAAAAGCCTGCTGCTCATTCTTTTTGGCATAACCTAAGGGGTTGGCCACAACGCGACAACCATTGTGGACGTAATCATGTGCGCAGTGCAAATGCCCGTGTAACCAGAGCGTTGCTTGCGGCAACAAATGATCTAGCGCATTGCAAAACCCTGCGGTTCCGGGTGTCAGCCCATATCGAGGGTCTGCACTATGAATGCTTGGGGCAAAGTGTGTCGCGACAACCGTGGGGCCCTCAAACGGCATCGACAGCGCCTGTATCAACCAAGCTTGATCAGACTGGGCCAGTGATCTGACGGCATCTGACAAAAAAGGCGCACCCTTCAAAAGAGTGCCCGTTTTTCGCAGATAAAAATCAGCGGCACGTTCGGCCTTTTCTCTGGCTTTGAGTTGCTGCGTCAATGCGCCAGATGTTGGCACCAGGGCTTCAAAATCACTCCACAAGGTGCAGCCGATGAAGCGCACGCCACAAAACAATTCAACGCGCTGGTGCAAGAAAGTAATTTCCAGACGCGCACAAGTTTCTTTTAATTTCTCATGCGCTTCTTCAAAGTGCATGCCATCGTATTCATGGTTACCGGGCACAAAGAAAACCGGCACGGGCCAAGCGCCTAAATCTTTGCGGGGCGAAAATCGCGCCAACCCAAAGTCGGTGTCTTGTCGCTCGTGCAGCATGGAGCCAGCTTGATAGGAGCCGATGTCACCTGCCAAAATGAGGACATCGGCCGAAGGAGAAACTTCAGGCACAAAATTCGGATGCGTTTCTAAGTGCAGATCAGACAGAAGTTGAAGATTCATGAAAGCCGATCTTCCTTGAAAACCTCGGATGCAATGCTGATCAATATTTTTCTTAACCAAATATGCCCACTTTGCGAATGCTGGCGGCGATGCCACAGCGCATCGACATGAAGCGTCGGCACTTTGAAGGGCAGATCGCACATGAAGAGCTCATTGGCAATGCCCGTAGTCGGTACAAAGTGCTTTGGTAACACGGTGAGCAAATCAGAATTGACAACAACGCGGCCCGCTGTAAAAAATTGATTCACAGTCATCACGACACGCCGCTGCCTGCCGATAGAAGTCAAGGCCTCATCAATGAACCCGTAAGGACGCCCCGAAAAGCTCACGAGCAAGTGTCGTGCGTTGCAAAACGCATCAAGGCTGATATTTTTTTGGGCCAAGGGATGACCGCGTCGCATGACACAGACATATTCGCCGTCATAAAGACGTTGGTGTTCAAAAGCCACGGCCTCGCCGGATTGGGCTTTGGCCGTCAGGTCGGACAACACAGCAGGAAAGTAACCCAGTGCCAGATCGGCCACGCCCTCGTTGAGCATGTTCCGGGGGTCGCGGGTGGTCAGTGGCAGCACCCGAATGGACACTTTGGGCGCATGGTGCTCAAGCGCTTGGCCCAGGCCGCCCATCAACTCGGCCGCAGTGGCATCGGCCATGGCCAAAACAAAGGCGTTGCGCGCTTCTTCGGGGATGAATGGCTGGGGTACCAATGCTGATTGCAATTGGTCTAAAGCTTGTCGCACATTGGGCCAAAGCATTAACGCAAAGGGCGTGGGCGCGATGCCGTGACCCTCGCGCCTGACCAAATCATCGCCCAAGGTTTCGCGCAATCTTCGCAGGGCATTGCTCACCGCGGGTTGCGTAATTGACAAATTGCGCGCCGCTTTCGTGAGGCTTTTTTCAGCCATGACTTCGTCAAAGACCCGAAGCAAGTTCAGATCTAAGGTTCGGAAATTGGTCTGGATGGCTTCAATCATTTCGATTGTGAATGATACATATCATAAATATAAAGTTGAACAACACTAGAGTAAACCCTAGTATGACGACAGGGTCAAGCAAAAAGTGCTTTTCGCTCAGCGCCAAGTTCCCTGTATTTAACATTGTGATGAGGAAGTCAACATGAACCGCAATTTTGTTCACCTAGAGTACCCAACGACCCACGCGGGTGTGGCGCGAGCAGAAGAAGCCGTGGCCAACTTAAAACGCATGGGTGAGTCGTTCAGTCCCACCCATACCTTGGCCGCCATGTTGCTGGCAGCCGTGGTCGCAGTATTTGTGGTGGTTGCAGATCAAATGATGGACACGTGGGCAGATGGTCACTTGTTGGCCGCTTGGGTTGCCTTGTGGTCTGTGGCATTTGCCGCAATCGGTTTGTTTGCCGGCGCGTCAAAAAGATGGGCGCTGCAAATTAAAAATGGGTTGGACAATTGGTCCGCCAACCTTGCACAAAGTCGCGCAGATGAACGCCTGTGGGCTGTTGCGCAAACAGACACGCGGCTGATGGCTGACTTGCAGACTGCTATTGCGCGCGCTGAAGGTGCTTCTTTGTTCAATTCAAATCCGACCCAGCGACGTGTATCGCGATTGCTTCGAAACCGTCAGTTTTACATTTAATGAATGAGCACTGAATTGTATTTAAGCCAACGCGGCTGATAGAAATGCCGCCGTTTGGAAGTTTTCATTTTTCGGTGCGCACAGTGTCATCAAGCGGCGGTTGAGAGGCCAAATAAATACCGGGCAAAATAAGGGCTGCGCCGATCGCATGGTGCAAGTCCAAGCTTTCATTGAACAAATACCAGCCCACCAAACTGCCATACAAAGGGCCTAGAGAAAGAGTTGCCGCGACTCTGCTGGCGCCCAAAGTTTTTTGGCAAAATCCATAGGCCCAGTAAGCCCCTACCCCTGGAAAAATTGCTGCCAATAGGACCAAGGCCGTTGCATTGAAAGACCAATCGGAATGGCTGGTTGCAAACCACTCGAACAACGCAAATGGCAACAAGACAACGCTCCCGCCCATACAGCTTGCAGCCAAGCGGGCTGTCGAACTTAAGGGGCTGCGCCATTTTTTCAAGAGCAGGGCATAGGCGGCCCAGGACATCACGGCAACCACGATCAGTCCATCGCCCACGACCCAAATGACCTGCGATAAAGCAGCCCATTGCCCTTTCACGACCACATGCAAAACCCCAAGCAAAGCGATGGAAATACCCACGCCTTGCTTGAAAGAAAACTGCTCCTTCAAACCCAAAACGGCCCCTAAAGTGATCAAGACGGGAGAGGCTGCATAGATCAGTGCAATGTTAATGGTCGTGGTTGTCTCGGCCGCCCAATAAACCCAAGCGCCGCAAATGAGCATCCCAAGGGTACCCAGCGTCAGGTATTGAGGCCACGCGTTGAGTGTGCTGACTCTTTCGCGCCAAAGTTCTTCGCGTGCAATGAACGCCAATATGAGGCCCGCCAGGAACCACCTCCCTAAAGCCAGAACATGCGGGGAGATGATGCCGGGTGCTACCTTGGCCACTGCATAATTCACCGCCCACATGGCAGGGATGAACCATAACAAAGCTTGCGCCAGTTTTTGGCGCGAGGCAGCGCTGGTCAGACGGCTGCTAAGCGTTGTTCTAACGCCGCTTTCGTGTCAAGCAATGCTTTGGGCATGTTGTAGGCCAACTGCTCAAAGTGCGTGTTGTGCAATTGCAGCTCTTGTTGCCACGCAGCTTTGTCGATGCTGGTAACGGTTTTGAATTGGTCAGCGCTAAAGTTCAGCCCGGTCCAGTTCAACTCACCGTAGTTAGGCGTGATGCCGAACATGGTTTCTTGACCTTTGGCCTGACCTTCTAGACGGTCGATCATCCATTTCAAGACGCGCATGTTGTCGCCATAGCCCGGCCATACAAATTTGCCAGCCTCGTCCTTTCGGAACCAGTTGACGCAGAAAATGCCGGGCAGCTTGTGGCCGCCAGCTTGAATTTTTGCACCCACGTCCAACCAGTGCTGGAAGTAATCGCTCATGTTGTAACCACAGAAGGGCAGCATGGCAAACGGATCGCGGCGAACCACACCTTGCGCGCCAAAGGCAGCGGCTGTGGTTTCAGAGCCCATGGTGGCAGCCATGTAAACGCCTTCTGTCCAATTGCGTGCTTCGGTGACCAAAGGCACGGTGGTGGAGCGACGGCCGCCAAAGATGAACGCATCGATGGACACGCCAGCGGCATCGTCCCAAGCGGGGTCGAGGGCGGGATTGTTCATGGCAGATACGGTGAAGCGCGCGTTGGCGTGAGCCGCTTTGGCACCCGTTTCTTTGGCAATCTGAGGGGTCCAGTCTTTGCCTTGCCAATCAATCAAGTGATCGGGCAATTTGCCCGTGTCTTTCTCCATGCCCTCCCACCAGACGTCGCCATCGTCCGTCAGTGCCACATTGGTGAAAATGACGTTTTTGTCCAAGCTGGCCATGCAGTTGGGGTTGGTGTGGTGGTTGGTACCAGGGGCCACACCAAAGTAACCCGCTTCGGGGTTGATGGCCATCATCTTGCCGTTGGCTTGCGGTTTGATCCAAGCAATGTCGTCGCCAATGGTGGTGACTTTCCAGCCATTGAAACCTTCGGGTGGCACCAGCATGGAGAAGTTGGTTTTGCCACAAGCGCTTGGGAAAGCCGCAGCCACGTGGTATTTTTTACCTTGGGGATTGGTCACGCCCAAGATCAGCATGTGCTCGGCCAACCAACCTTGTTCGCGGCCCATGCTGGAGGCGATGCGCAAGGCCAAGCACTTTTTCCCCAACAAGGCGTTGCCGCCGTAGCCAGATCCGTAAGACCAAATTTCACGGGTTTCGGGGTAGTGAACGATGTACTTGACGGTGGGGTTGCAAGGCCAAGACGTGGTGTCTTTGGCGCCGTTGACCAAAGGTGCGCCAACGGTGTGCAAGCAAGGCACAAACTCGCCATCGGTGCCAATCACGTCAAAAACAGCTTTGCCCATGCGTGTCATGAGCTTTTGGTTGACGGCCACGTAGGCGCTGTCTGTGAGTTCAATGCCGATGTGGGCAATGTGTGAACCCAAGGGGCCCATGGAGAAAGGCACCACGTACAAGGTGCGGCCTTGCATGCAACCATCAAACAAGGGGTTCAGGGTTTGACGCATTTCGGCGGGCGCCATCCAATTGTTGGTGGGGCCAGCGTTTTCTTTTTTTTCTGAGCAAATGTAAGTGCGGTCTTCAACGCGCGCCACATCAGAGGGGTCAGAGCAAGCCAAAAAGCTGCCAGGGCGCTTTGCTGGGTTGAGTTTTTTGAAGGTGCCGTTGTCAACCAAAAGTTGGCAAAGGCGATCGTATTCTGCTTCTGAGCCATCGCACCAATGCACATTGGCAGGCTTGCACAAGGCCGCCATTTCTGCCACCCATGCAATCAGCTTGGGGTTCTTGACATAGGCGGGTGTGTTCAGGTTCAAGCCCTGCATCACGGGTGAGTTCATAAAAGCTGCTCCAAAGTTTAAAAATCGTTTTTTGAAAAGATCAGCAGGCCACTTCGACGAATCGGTGACCCACTGTGCTTTTCAAAAAACGACTGGCGCTCAACGCGAGGGACTCAACGCTGACGGGTTGCGGAACGTGTACCCGCTTTGTAACCAGCCCTGAATTTTAGGGAGGCTGAAGAAAAAAGGGCGTTTGTTGTCATGAAAACCTCATAAAAACTATGCAAAACATGCATGGGGTTATGTGGGGGTGCTGCTGATTCAGTGAGCCGTAAAAAAACCCGCCAACAGCGGGTTCAGGTCAATAAGACAGAAAGCTTAAAGAAAACAGCCCCAAGGGGACTTGGGCTTTAAGCCATGAAGATGGCGATGAAGGCCAGCAGGAAAATTAAAACCGCACCGACAACAGGAATGACGATGGGAATGTGTTTAACGACACCTTCGACGGGATCTTCGGAAGCTTGTGAATCGTTGTGAGCAGACATTGAAAAACCTCATTGAGTACAGCGCGCTATTTTAACTGAACACGGCACACTTGCAAAACGGCTTGACCGTAGGCCTCCAATTTTTTAGCGCCAATACCGCTGATGCCGTGCAAATCCGGCAGATTCTGGGGGTTGGCAGCGGCAATGTGGGCCAGTGTGGCATCGTGAAAGATGACATAAGCGGGCAGATTGTGTTCTTTGGCCACTTCGGCGCGCCAGGCTTTCAGATTGATGTATCGAACCAAACCCTCTTGATTTAAATTGGCGGCAGCAGGCCCGGGCGCCTGGGGTTTGCGACTTCTCTTTTCAGGCTTGTGGCTGACAGACTCACGCAGCATTACCTTGACATCACCTCGAAGTACGGCGCGAGAACCTTCGGTGAGTTGCAATGTATTGAACACTTGCCCTTGAACATTGAGCGCGCCCATCGCAATGAGCTGGCGCAAAACGCCGCGCAGTTGGGTCTCGCTGAAATTGGCACCAATGCCAAACGTACTTAAGTGAGCATGACCAAATTGAGAAACTTTTTCAGTGGCCTTGCCGCGCAAAATGTCCATGATGTGGCCTGATCCGAACGAAAACCCGCTGAGCTGTTCAGCGCGAAAAACCGTCGACAACAATTTGCGGGCTGCGTCTGTGCCATCCCAAACAGCGGGTGGGTGAAGGCAGTTGTCGCAGTTGCCACAGGGCTCGCTGTGCTCATCAAAATAAGCCAGCAGCCGAACACGCCGACAGTCTGTGGCCTCGGCCAAGGCGAGTAAGGCGTCCAGTTTGCCGCGCAGCAGTTGTTTGAAGTTTTCTTCAGCGGGACTCTCATCAATCATGCGCCGCTGGTTCACGACATCTTGCAAGCCGTAAGCCATCCATGCGTCAGCGCGAAGTCCATCGCGTCCGGCGCGTCCCGTTTCTTGGTAATAGCCTTCAATGTTTTTGGGCATGTCGAGGTGGGCCACAAACCGCACATCGGGCTTGTCAATGCCCATGCCAAAGGCGATGGTGGCCACCATGACGACGCCTTCATCGCGTAAAAATCGATCCTGATGTTTTTGTCGAATGGCGGAATCTAAGCCTGCGTGATAAGGCAATGCATCCATGCCCGCTTGCTTCAAAAGCTCGGCAACTTCTTCGACGCGTTTGCGCGATTGGCAATAAACCACGCCCGCCTCGCCCTCATGCTCACGCTCAATGAAGCGAAGCAACTGGGTGCTGGCGTCTTTTTTCTCAACAATGGTGTAACGAATGTTGGGGCGGTCAAAGCTGCTGATAAAGAGAAGTGCGTCTTCCAGTTGCAATCGTTCGATGATGTCGGCGCGCGTCAGTGCATCGGCCGTGGCCGTGAGGGCCACGCGGGGTACGTTGGCATAACGCTCGTGAAGAAGGGTGAGGCCGCGATATTCAGGGCGAAAGTCATGGCCCCATTGGCTCACACAATGGGCTTCGTCGATGGCAAAAAGGCTGAGGGAGTTTTGGCTGTAAAGCGAATCGAGCAGGGCTAAAAATCGAGGTGTTGTGATTCTCTCGGGGGCCGCATAGAGCAGCGTGATTTCTCCGCGGCGCAAACGCTGTTCGACGTTTTGCGCCTCGTCCATGCTTAAGGTGGAATTGAGAAAGGCAGCGCTGACGCCGGCCTCATGCAGCGCGCCGACCTGATCATGCATCAAGGCAATTAAGGGAGACACCACAATGGTGATACCTAGCCCCGCACTTTGCCTGGCGATGGCGGGAATTTGATAGCACAAGCTTTTGCCGCCGCCGGTGGGCATCAATACCAACGCATCGTGGCCGCTCGTCACATGTTCGATGATGTCGCGTTGTGGCCCCCTAAACGACTCATAGCCAAAGACCTCGCTGAGGATGCTCAGAATATTGGGGGAGGTAAGGACATCGGTAGACACAGCATGTATTGTCTCCGAAGCATTGCGTTGCTTTTGCAGCCAATTCGGCCAATTTCAAGGTATTTAATTGCAATGGGCTTCAAGCGGCATTATGTTTTTTACAATAGGCCCATGAAACCTTTGAACTACACGCGAGCGCAAGCGCTGCCGGCCATCCTGGAAAAACGCATTGCCATTCTCGACGGCGCCATGGGCACCATGATTCAGCGTTTCAAATTGAGCGAGGCCGATTACCGCGGAGAGCGCTTCAAAGACTTCCCCAAAGACGTCAAGGGCAACAACGAATTGCTCAGCCTAACGCGCCCCGATGTGATTCGTGACATTCACGAAGGCTACCTCGCGGCGGGCGCTGACATGATTGAAACCAACACCTTTGGTGCCACCACCATTGCGCAAGAAGATTACAAAATGGCCGACTTGGCCATTGAAATGAACCGTGCGTCAGCCGCTTTGGCCCGCGCTGCCTGCGACAAGTATTCAACGCCAGACAAGCCCCGCTTTGCCGTGGGTGCTTTGGGCCCGACGCCCAAAACCGCCAGCATCAGCCCTGATGTCAACGACCCCGGTGCGCGCAATGTCGATTTTGAGTCTTTGCGCAAAGCCTATTACGAGCAAACACAAGCCTTGGTGGAGAGCGGCGTCGATGTGTTGTTGGTAGAAACCATTTTTGACACACTCAATGCCAAAGCCGCCTTGTTTGCCATCGAAGAATATTTTGATCAAAGCGGTGAGCGCCTGCCCCTCATCATCAGCGGCACAGTGACCGATGCGTCGGGCCGCATTTTGAGCGGTCAAACCGTCACAGCGTTCTGGCACAGTGTGCGCCATGCACGCCCTTTGGCAATCGGCTTGAACTGCGCATTGGGTGCCACCTTGATGCGTCCCTACATCCAAGAGCTGGCCAAAGTGGCCGGAGACACCTTCATCAGCTGCTACCCCAATGCCGGCTTGCCCAACCCCATGAGCGACACGGGCTTTGATGAAACGCCCGATGTGACCAGCCGCCTTTTGCATGAATTTGCAGCCGAAGGCTTGGTCAACATTGTAGGTGGATGTTGCGGCACCACGCCAGAGCACATTGGCGCCATTCAAAA
>JBIKOZ010000036.1:0-8912 GCA_044357745.1 Limnohabitans sp.
AGCACCAACTTTTCTTACTTGATCCACAAACGCAGCGCATCCCATGCACGACCTAGCACGCCAGCTTGTTCAACGGCGTCCAAAGCCTGCAAGGGCATGTCGACCCAAAACTGATCGCCTCTGAACACTTTGAGGCTTCCGATCGTTTGACCTTGGGTCACAGGCGCAACCAAGGGGTCTGGTCGAACCAATTGAATTTTAATCTGCGCGGCCGATCCCGCGGGCACCGCAACGACCAGCGCATCTGCCCGTCCCAACTTGATTGTTGAAGACTTGCCCTTCCAAATTGCCGGTGTGGCAACGGCCTGTCCGGCATCGAATAGCTTCACTGCCTCAAAAGCGGTGTACCCCCAATTGAGTAATTTTTGGGCTTCATTGGCACGTGCAGTTTCACTGCTAGTGCCCAAAACAATGGCCATCAGCCGGCGCGAGCCCACATTGGGAAAGTCTCGCTTGGCCGTTGCCACCAAACAATAACCCGCTGCGTCTGTATAGCCGGTTTTCAAACCGTCGACTGTGGGGTCTTTGAACAGCAACAAATTCCGGTTGCTGTCGTTTGCGGCTGGCGTACCGGGGTAGCGGTATTTCTTAATGGCGTAAGTTCCCACATACTCGGGAAAGTCGCGCATCAGCCGTGTTGCCAAAGTGGCCAAATCACGCGCCGTGGTGATATGACCGGCCTCCGTGAGGCCCTCTGGGTTTTTATAGCTGGTATTTTTCATCCCCAAAACTTTGGCTTGGTCGTTCATCAGCTCAACAAAGCGCTCTACCGTGCCGGCCACACCTTCTGCCAAGGCAATGGTGGCATCGTTGCCAGACTGAACAATCATGCCCTTGATCAGGTCTTCCACCGGCACCTTCATCTTGGGATCAATGAACATGCGCGAGCCTGGCATTTTCCATGCGCGTTCGCTCACGCCCAAAGTTTGCTTCATGTCGATTTTTTTCGACTTCAAGGCATCAAATACCAAGTAGGCACTCATCAGCTTGGTCAATGAAGCTGGCTCCACGGGCATGTCCAAATCTTTGGATGCCAATATTTGATTGGCCGTTAAATCCAATAGCAAATAGGCACGCGCCGCCACTTCAGGTGCCTGCGGCGCAGCCGACTGCGCCGTGGCAATCTGGGGAAATACCCCACAAACCAAAACCAAACTCAGAGCAGCATTCATGGCCGCACTCGTGGCAGCACGCTTCGCCGCCTTCACAAGAACGCAACGAGATTTCAAAAACAAATTGATCATGGTGAATTTTTGGACATGTTTTAAATGGGCGTCGGCTCAGTCTCGCAAATGCCGGCTGACCAAAGATCTCAACAAAGTCAACTGACCGTGGAAAAAGTGTTCCACGCCAGGGATGACTGTCACGGGCAGTGACTGCGGGCGCGCCCAATCCAAGACGCTTGCAAGCGGCACCGTATCGTCCACCTCGCCATGTACCACCAGGGTTTTGTCATGGAGTTCTGCAGGGATGGGGGGCACTTGAAAACGCGAAGCCGCAGTGCCGACCAACACCACTTTGTCTAGCTTGGCTATGGCTTCCAAGTCGGACGCCAATTGGGCGACAGCCAGACTCGTGACAAATGCACCAAAGGAAAATCCCGCGAGCGCAATCGACGGGCTGGGGGAGCCTGTCAATTGATGGGCGGCAGCACGGCTTTGAGCAATCACGCTCATCAAGTCTGCTAGCTCGCCGCGGCCCTCGTCATAGGTACCAGCACTCTCGCCAACACCTCGAAAATTAAACCGAATGGCGCGCCAACCGTTTTGAACAAAGGCCTTGGCCAAAGTTTGAACCACTTTGTTTTGCATGGTTCCGCCAAACAAAGGGTGAGGGTGGGAGATCACGGCCGCGCCTTTAATGGGCACGCCCTCAGGGGTATCACAGAGTCCTTCAATAACGCCCGCCGGGCCCTGAAAAAGTATTCGCTGGGTTGCGGAATTCATCAGCGTCCAGCATCAGGCGGCGTCAACAAGCGCTCGACAATTTGTCCATTTTTGAGGTGGCTTTCAATGATCTCATCAATGTCTGTGTTGTCCACAAAACTGTACCAAGTTCCTTCTGGGTAAACGACTGCGACGGGCCCGCCTGCACAGCGGTCTAAGCAGCCGGCCTTGTTCACCCTGACCTTGCCTTGCCCCGACAAACCCATTTCTTTGATGCGCATTTTGCAATGGTCAAATGCGGCCTGCGCGCCATTGAGTGCGCAACATGCCTCACCATTTTTTCTTTCATTCAAACAAAAAAATATGTGGTGTTCGTAATAAGGGGCTGCGGTTTCGCCGGCCTGTGTCGTTGTCGACTGGGGAAGATTTTTTTCGCTCATTCGCCCATTCTAGATGGACGCGAGGCTGACAAATGGTGCATGAGATAAGCCATCAGTACAAAGGGCCAAAGCCAGCCGATCCACTGGATCAAGCCATGAAACCGGATGAATTGACCCTGCTCCCAGTTCTGCAAGGTCAAGGCAAAGTAAGCACTCGCTGAAGCGTTGTTGAGCAGGGTCAGTTGAAGCACCAAGGCCACCAAGGCTAAAACCTGCAGTGTTTTTTCTTTCAACCACATCATCGGTACCGCAAAAATTGCGGCCATGAACAAGGCCAATTGCACGGGGGCATTGACCCAACCCCAAGCATGTGCAGGGCCGTAAGTGAGGGCCGCCGATAAGCCCGTAGAGCCGATGCCGAAGGTCAAAAGCAAAAACCAAGCGATGACTTTTTGGTGCAAATGGCGAATCAAACTGAACGCCAACATGCAGGGAATGAGTTGCCCCAAATTGACACACAAAGCTTCATAAATTGGCAGCAAAGGTTGCAACTCAACCTCTCGAACCGGTAACCAATCTAGCCATAGCGTGTCTTGAAAGCGCAAGGCCAAAGCATCTTCTGCACGCTCTAAAACCTGCCCTAAGCCAAGCGGTACAGGCGCAGGAAATAACAACGCAACGGGCCATAAAGCCAGGATCACCAAAGAGCCCTTGGCATCTGGAAGAAACCAATTGGCACGAAAGCGACTCCATCGATTCAGAAATCCCAAGCGCTCCAATGTCCAGGCCAAATTGGCCCCTAAAAATACGCCCAAGGTGTTGAGGCCCCAATCTACATTCGAGGGCACCCTGGCGGGCAGGAAAAGTTGCAAGGACTCCATGCTCAAGGCAAGCAAAGAGCCCAGCGACAAGGCGAGCGCAACCGCTGGCAAATGACGGGCACTGCGGCGCAATGCCAAAGTCACTATGAATCCCAGGGGGGCATAACCCAATACATTGGACAGCACATCAAATCCGGTCCAATACCGAGGCCAAGGCGCAAAAAGAAATGCGGTCCAATCGACACCTTGTGAACGCCAGTTTTCAAAGGGGTACAAGCTGGCGTAAACAATCAATGCCGCATAAATTCCAGCCAATGGCCATGCTGCGGTCTTTTGCATGGTCCGTGCGACTTAAAACGGCTTGACGACAACAAAGATCACCACAGCCACCAGCATCACAACAGGAATCTCGTTAAACCAGCGGTACCAGACGTGACTGTGCGTGTTTTGATTGTTTTCAAATTGACGCACCAAGCGGCCGCAGACATGGTGGTAAGCCATGATTAAAACCACAACGGCGAGTTTGGCATGCATCCACGCATTGCCGGGTCCCCAACCAATGCCAACACCCCACCAAAGCCAAACACCCAAAGCAATTGCAGGGACGGACAACACGGTAGTAAATCGCATTAACTTTCGGGCCATCAAAAGCAAGCGGTCACGCTCTGCATCAGACCCCTCAGGAACCATGGCCAAATTAACAAAGATTCTGGGCAGGTAAAACAGGCCGGCAAACCAGCTGGTCACGAAGACAATGTGAAAGGCTTTAATCCATAGCATGGAGAGAGTGTAGCCTCGGCATTTGGTTTGGGACAAGGCTGAAAACCTGATTTCTGTCAAGAAATCTTGCCTCTAAATCACTTCAGGACGCCCTAATTTGCCAAACTTGAGGCACAATTTTCTGATGACACTGATTCACACCCCTTACCCCTTAAGCCGCCCTCGCCGATTGAGGCGCACCGAATTCTCTCGTCGCTTGGTACGAGAACACCAGCTGACAGCGGATGACCTCATCTATCCCGTGTTTGTGTTGGCAGGCCAGAACCAGCGGCAAGCTGTGGGGTCGATGCCTGGCGTTGAGCGATTGAGTCTGGATTTGCTGCTGCCTGTGGCCGAAGACTGCGTGAAATTAGGCATCCCAGTGATGGCTTTATTTCCAGTCATTGACAGTTCTCTCAAGGACCCAGAAGGCAATGAAGCGCTCAATCCAGAAGGCCTTGTGCCAACGGTGGTGCGGGCCCTCAAAAAGAATTTTCCTGAATTGGGTGTCATGACCGATGTCGCACTTGACCCCTTTACAAGCCACGGTCAGGACGGCTGGCTCGATGAGTCTGGCTATATCTTGAACGACTTAACTTTGGCCCAATTGGTCAAACAATCGATGGTTCAAGCAGAAGCCGGTGTCGACATCGTGGCGCCCAGCGACATGATGGATGGCCGCATTGGCGCCATTCGACAAGCATTGGAAGCGAAAGGGCTTATTCACACACAAATCATGGCCTACAGCGCCAAATATGCCAGCTCCTTTTATGGCCCTTTCCGTGATGCGGTGGGTTCAGCGGCCAACCTGGGCAAAGGCAATAAAAAAACTTACCAAATGGACCCCGGCAATACCAACGAAGCTTTGCGCGAAGTAGCCTTGGACATTGCAGAAGGCGCAGACATGGTCATGGTCAAACCAGGCATGCCCTATTTGGATGTGGTGCGCCGCGTCAAAGATGAGTTTGGCGTGCCCACTTTCGCCTACCAAGTTTCAGGCGAATACGCCATGCTGAAAGCAGCCGCACAAAATGGTTGGCTAGACCATGATGGCGTGATGATGGAAAGCCTTCTGGCTTTCAAACGCGCTGGTGCAGATGGCATCCTGACTTACTTTGCAAGAGATGCCGCGCGCTTATTAAAGGGCTCTTAAGGCTGCACTTCTAGCCAAAAAACACGCGCCTAGGTCTGGCATGCGCGTCTTTACGGTCCCAGACCCGCAACTGAATTTTCAGGTTAAATTGACTTTGAAAAAGTCGAAGGTTCTTTGTTGCGCCAAAGCAGCTGCATCTGCTTGCCATGTACTGCGATGGTTGCAATTGAATCCGTGATCAGCCGGATAGGTATGCACCACGGCTTTGGGATGTGCCAGCTTGAACGCATTCACGGAGGCCATTGAAATCCATTGGTCTTCTTCTGCAAAATGCGCCATCAGCGGCACTTTGGATTCGCGGGCTGATTCAGCTTCAGAGGTCATCCCGCCGCCGTAGTAGGGCGCCGCAGCCGACAAGCCGCTCAACATGCAGGCTGCTCGCCAAGTCAACAAGCCGCCCCAGCAATAGCCCACCACGCCGACTTTGCCACCACAAGTCTGATGTGCGTGATCAATGGCCTGTTGAATATCTTGCAACAAAACGTTGGCTGGCAGCGCCTCAGCCCCAGTTTTATAAGCCATGCCTGCGTTTCTGTCGGCCTCGTCATAGCCCAATTCCACATTGGCTTGAAGGCGATGAAACATGGCGGGGGCAATGGCCAAGTAACCCTCTTTTGCGTAGGCATCGGCCACTTCACGAATGTGCGCGTTGACTCCGAAAATTTCTTGAATGACCACCACCGCAGCCTTTGCAGGCGTTGAAGCCTGCGCGACGTAGGCTGGAATAGATTGGCCATCAGCGGCCCGAAGTTGAATGAATGTACCCATGAAGAGCTCCTTGAAAGAATTTATTTGGCAAGTGCACGTTCAACAAAATCAAGTCTGTCTTGGCCCCAGAATATTTCTTTATTCAAGACATAACTGGGCGCGCCAAAGACGCCTGCATCAATGGCCATCTGAGTGTATTTTTCATACTGTTCTTGGACCGCCTGACTGTGTGATTGCTCCAAACAGCCAGCCGGCAATTGATGTTCTGAGAGCAATTCTGCCAGGGTCTTTTCGTCTGCAATGTTGCGCTGCTGTGACCAAACCGCGGCCAACACGGCGCCACTGATTGTCATGGCCGCTGACGCGCCAGCGGCCATGTCAACTGCAATGATCAATTTGGCGGCGTCATCGCCACTGACAGGAAAAAATGTGGGCTTCAGGTGCAAGGGCGCGCCGAGCCATTGGCTGAACCTTGCAATTTCAGTCAGCCGGTAAGCCTGCCTTTGCGGCGCTCGTTGACCCAAAGGCAAGCCCCCAGAGATGGGAAACACCTTCCCGCCCAAATCAATGGGCATGACACGAACAGATGCGCCCGCATTTTTGAGAATGGTTTGAAACCTTTGATGTCCCAAATAAGCCCAAGGGCTTTGGGGGGCGAAGTAATAGTCGACTGTGTGACTCACTAGGGGCTCCTATTTAAGGTAATCTGTTGAGACTCAACCTACTGTTTTAACAGTTTGGCAACAACTCTGCAGGAGACCAGCATGCGCAAAGTTTTATTGGTGACAGGTGGTGGCCGAGGCATTGGCGCCGCCACTTGTATTTTGGCGGCGCAAAAAGGCTGGGCCGTGGCTGTGAATTACACCGCCAATGCCAGAGCGGCCGATGAGGTGGTGGCACAAATTAAAAAGGCGGGCGGAGAAGCCATGTCTGTGCATGCCGATGTATCAAATGAAACCCAAGTACTGGCCATGTTTGAAAAAGTTCGATCGTCGATGGGGCCTTTGCAAGGATTGGTGAACAACGCGGGTGTCATCGATGTTTCAGCACGTTTGGATGAAATGAGCATGGCACGCTGGCGCCGAATGTTTGACATCAATGTGCTGGGCACCCTGCTGTGCGCACGTGAAGCCATCCTTCAAATGAGCACTCGCCACGGGGGTAAAGGCGGCAGCATTGTGAACTTATCAAGTGCTGCCGCCCGACTTGGGGCGGCGGGTCAGTATTTGGACTATGCGGCCGCCAAAGGCGCCATCGACAGTTTCACCTTGGGCTTGTCCAAGGAGGTTGCAGCCGAGGGCATCCGCGTCAATGCCGTTCGTCCTGGCCTGATCGACACAGACATTCATGCGTCTGGCGGCCTGCCTAACCGGGTCAAGGACTTGGAACATTTGGTGCCCGCCAAACGCGGTGGCACCGCCATGGAGGTGGCGCAAGCCATCGTTTGGCTGCTTTCCGATGAAGCAAGTTACACCACCATGAGTTTGGTAGATGTCTCTGGCGGCCGATGAAATGACCAAGCCCTTTCGTTAAACGTTTAACATCCACTTTCGATTTATGTTTTCACCACCTCTATGACCACCTCCATTGCTCATTTCATTTCAGGTCAAGCTCATGCTGGCAGTTCAAGCAGAAAGCAAGACGTATTCAACCCCGCCACCGGCGCCGTCACAGCCCATGTCCATCTGGCAAACACCCAAGATGTCAATCTCGCTGTGGCTGCTGCGCAAGCAGCATTTCCTTCATGGTCAGACTTGCCGCCTTTGCGACGCGCACGCGTGATGTTCAAATTTTTGGAGTTGCTCAATCAAAACCGCGACTCGCTGGCACACATGATCACGGCAGAACATGGCAAGGTGTTTACCGATGCGCAAGGGGAAGTCTCGCGCGGCATTGACATCGTTGAATTTGCATGCGGCATTCCTCAGTTGCTGAAAGGTGATTTCACAGACCAAGTGTCCACCGGCATCGACAACTGGACGCTGCGTCAGCCCCTGGGCGTGGTCGCCGGCGTTACGCCATTTAACTTTCCCGTTATGGTGCCCATGTGGATGTTCCCTGTGGCCATCGCTTGCGGCAACACCTTTGTCTTAAAGCCAAGCCCACTGGATCCCAGTCCAAGCCTGTTCATGGCCGCGCTGCTCAAGCAAGCCGGCTTGCCCGATGGCGTTTTCAATGTGGTTCAAGGCGATAAAGAGGCGGTCGATGCGTTGGTAGAACACCCCGATGTCAAAGCTGTGAGTTTTGTAGGCTCCACCCCCATTGCCAACAGCTTGTATGAAAACGGTGCCAGACACGGCAAACGCGTTCAAGCTTTGGGTGGCGCAAAAAATCACATGGTGGTCATGCCGGACGCTGACATTGAGCAAGCCGTTGATGCCTTGATCGGCGCTGCCTACGGCTCTGCAGGCGAGCGCTGCATGGCCATCAGTGTGGCAGTTTTGGTTGGCGATGTCGCCGAGAAACTCATGCCGCTGTTGTTAGAAAAAACGCGCTCACTCAAAGTTTTAAACGGCACCAACTTAGCGGCAGAAATGGGCCCTATTGTCACAGCAGCTGCCAAACAACGCATCACGGGCTACATCGATGCTGGCGTCGCTGAAGGTGCCAAGCTGTTGGTGGATGGCCGTCAATTTGACGGCGCTCAAGCTGGTGCGGGCTGCGACAAGGGTTTTTGGTTAGGCGGCACTTTGTTTGACAACGTGACCACCGACATGAAGATTTACAAAGAAGAAATTTTTGGCCCTGTGCTTTCCTGCGTTCGGGTCAAAGATTTTGGTGAAGCCGTCAAAATCATCAATGATCACGAGTTCGGCAACGGCGTGAGCTGCTTCACACGCGACGGCAACATCGCGCGTGAATTTTCAAGACGAATCCAAGTCGGCATGGTGGGCATCAATGTCCCTATTCCTGTGCCCATGGCTTGGCACGGCTTTGGCGGCTGGAAACGCAGTTTGTTTGGTGACATGCATGCCTATGGCGAGGAAGGCGTGCGTTTTTACACCAAACAAAAATCAATCATGCAGCGCTGGCCAGAGAGCATTGGCAAAGGCGCAGAATTCGTGATGCCCACCTCCAAATAAAACAACATGAACGACAGCACCTTTGACTACATCATCGTTGGCGCAGGAACGGCGGGCTGCTTGCTGGCAAACCGTCTGTCCGCCGATGCCAGCAAACGGGTGTTGTTGATCGAAGCAGGGCG
>JBIKOZ010000037.1:0-8782 GCA_044357745.1 Limnohabitans sp.
GTTTTTCTAGAGGCCTTTGAAGGTCCTCTGGATTTGTTGCTGTACCTCATTCGCAAACAAAACTTCAACATCCTCGACATTCCCATGGCCGCGGTGACGCGTCAGTACTTGAGCTATGTCGATGAAATTCGCGGGCACAACTTGGAGTTGGCCGCTGAATACTTGCTCATGGCGGCGATGCTGATTGAAATCAAATCGCGCATGTTGTTGCCGCCCAAGAAAGTGGCCGAAGGGCAAGAGCCCGAAGACCCACGCGCCGAATTGGTTCGCCGCTTGCTTGAGTACGAGCAAATGAAAATGGCATCGCTGCAGTTGGGCAATATGCCGCAGTATGGCCGTGACTTCTTAAAGGCGCAGGTCTACATTGAGCAAAGCTTGCAGCCGCGTTTCCCTGACGTGCATTTGGTGGAATTGCAAGAAGCATGGCGCGATATTTTGAAGCGCGCCAAGCTGGTTCAACACCATAAGATCACACGCGAAGAGCTGAGTGTGCGCGAGCACATGAGCATCGTGTTAAGGCACCTACAAGGTCGTCAGTTTGTGGAGTTTGAACACTTGTTCAACCCCACCAAAGGCACCCCCGTCTTGGTGGTCACCTTCCTCGCGCTGCTAGAGTTGGCCAAAGAAACTTTGATTGAAATCACGCAAGCCGAAGCATTCGCGCCTATCTATGTGCGCTTAGCTTTCACGCCGGTTTAATTCAGACTCGCCTTTGGCACCCCGGCCCATCAGAGCTGCCACAGCCTCTGCAGGTTTGAGTTTGCCATCCAGCAAGCCCACCACAGCTTGCGAAATGGGCATTTCAACACCTAAAGCTTCAGCGCGTTTGACCACAGTGCGTGCGCTGTAGACCCCTTCAGCGACATGCCCCAATGATTGAACCGCTTGTTGCACGTCCATGCCTTGCGCCAACAACAAGCCCACTTTGCGATTGCGACTCAAGTCACCTGTGGCCGTCAACACCAAGTCGCCCAAACCTGATAAGCCCATGAAGGTTTCTGTTTTGGCACCCAAGGCCAAGCCCAATCGCGTCATTTCAGACAAGCCGCGAGTGATCAAAGCTGCCCTGGCATTCAAACCCAAATTCAAACCTTCGCACAAACCGGTGGCAATGGCGAGTACGTTTTTGACGGCACCGCCCACTTCAACACCCACAATGTCTTCGTTGGCGTAAACGCGCAAACTAGGACTGTGAAAAGCGGTCACCAAAATTTGTCGAACGCTGGCTTGGGTACTGGCAGCCACCAAGGCTGTGGGCTGATTGAGGGCGACTTCCAGCGCGAAGCTTGGCCCACTCAAGGCGCCAGACAACAAGTGAGGCGCCACTTGCTGACAAACCTCGTGGGGCATGGCGCCTGCTGGCGACCTGGCATCGCCAGCTTCAAAGCCTTTGCAAAGCCAAGTCACTGGCACTGGCACATCTTTCAGGGTTTGCAACATGCTGCGAAGTGCAGACATGGGGGTGCCCACCACGACCAAGTCATGTTCTTTGGCCCAAGAAGCCAATTCTGAAAGGGGGGTACTGACGCAATTCAATGCCGCAGGAAAATCCACGCCTGGCAAATACCGCTCGTTGCGGCGCTGCTTCTGAATTTCTTTAGCAGCGGTGAGGTCTCGGGTCCATAACTGAACGCCATGACCTGCAGCATGCCGACTGGCGCTGATGGCCAGTGCCGTGCCCCAAGCACCTGCCCCGATGATCGCAATCTTCAGGCTCAAGTTAGAGACTCTGAGAGTTACTGAACTTGAGGCGCCGCAACAGCTTGCTGGGCAGCTTCAGCTTGTTGTTGCTCGTACATGGCTTGGAAATTAATCTCAGCCAAGTGAACAGGCGGAAAACCCGCACGGGTTACCAAGTCTGCAACGTTGCCACGCAAGTAGGGGTAGACAATTTGGGGACAAGCTATGCCCATGATGGCGCCCATTTGATCTTCAGGCACATTGCGAATTTCAAAAATGCCCGCTTGCTTGCATTCGACCAAGAAAACTGTTTTGTCGTCAATTTTGGTGTGCACCGTGGCAGTGACACAAATTTCGTAAACACCCTCCGCAGCTTGGTTGGCTTCTACACCCAACTGAATGTCAACGGCAGGCTGTTGCTGCTCCAGCAAAATAGTGGGTGAATTGGGTTGCTCCAAAGACGCTTCTTTCAAGTAAACGCGTTGAATTTGGAACACGGGGGTGCTTGCTTCAGACATAAAAAATCTTGAGTTGAAAGTAATCTTCCCTTTGGCAGCCAGATGAAGTCTTTGCCCTGGGGGTCAGGCTAGATTATCGCCGATGAAAGTGACGCCCAATAGCCGGGTTTGCCATGGAAAACCGCCTCATTAGGGCGCGGTCTGCAATAGCGGCATCAAACCGCCCTTGGCATCCAAGGCCATCAAATCATCGCATCCGCCCACATGCGTCTCACCAATGAAAATCTGCGGCACTGTTCTGCGGCCTGTGATGTTCATCATGTGTTCACGGGCCTCAGGCAATTGATCAACTCTGATCTCTTCAATGTCCGTCACCCCCTTGGATTTCAAAATTTGCTTTGCACGGACGCAATAGGGGCAGACGGCAGTGGTGTACATCTTGACTTGGGGCATGAGGTCTCCAAAAAACGAGATTAAAAAGGAGCTTGTTAAGCTTTTTCGGTAGGCAGGCTGGCTTCGCGCCAAGCCTTTAAGCCACCGGCCAATGATTGGGCGCGTTCATAGCCCAGTTTTTTAGCCTGCGCGCTTGCCCTGGCAGAACGGCTACCCGCCTGACAGACCAAGATCAGGGGAAGGCTTTTGTTCTTCACGACTTGGGGCAATTGCGCTTCCAACTGAGAAAGCGGGATGTTTTTGGCGCCGACCGCATGACCTTGCGCAAATTCAGAGGGTTCGCAAACATCGATCAACACGGCCTTTTCGCGGTTAATTAACACCACGGCTTCTGTGGGGGTCACACCACCCGCTGCGCCCTTGAGCACATTGGGCAATAACAAAGCCATGGAAGAAGTGACCGCCACGGCCACCAACATCCAGTTTTCAATCAAAAAATTCACAAAAAACCCTTAAAAAGTTCATCTGCAGCTTAATTGGAAGCCACATGCCAGATTCGAATTCTAAAATGCTGGAAGGCAAACTGTATTAATTGATTGATAAAACCTTTAACCATGTACAAATTAGTTCTTATTCGCCACGGCGAGTCCACGTGGAATTTGGAAAATCGCTTCACAGGCTGGACAGATGTTGACCTCACGCCCACTGGCATAGCGCAGGCTCAAACAGCGGGCCGTCTCTTAAAAGCAGAAGGCTATGAGTTTGATGTGGCTTACACCAGCGTGCTCAAACGTGCCATTCACACCTTGTGGCACACCCTTGACGCCATGGAGCGTCAATGGATTCCCGTGCACAACAACTGGCGCCTGAATGAACGCCACTACGGCGCCCTGCAGGGTTTGAACAAGGCCGAAACGGCCCAAAAATTTGGCGATGCGCAAGTGTTGGCATGGCGACGCAGCTATGACACACCGCCGCCTGCTCTCGAGCCTCAAGACCCCAGAAGTGAGCGCGCTGACCTGCGATATGCCAAACTCAAACCTTCGGACATTCCTCTGACGGAGTGTTTGAAAGACACCGTAGCACGCGTTATTCCTCTATGGACCGATTCAATGGCACCCGCCATCAAATCTGGCAAGCGCCTTGTGGTGGTAGCCCACGGCAACTCAATTCGCGCCTTGATCAAGTATTTGGACAACACTTCTGAAGAGGCCATCGTGAATTTAAACATTCCGAACGGCATTCCGCTGGTCTACGAACTTGACGAAAATCTCAAACCCATCAAACATTGCTATTTGGGCGATGCTGAAGCTGCTGCCAAAGCGGCCGCCGCGGTGGCCAGCCAAGGCAAGGCTTGATGCTGACAACCCAGATCCCCAAGTTTGGACAAGCTTAACAAGCTGGGTGTATATTGGTTCAAAAGGAGGCCCTTTGGGTCAATGAACATGGGACAAAAATTGAAAATTGTGGGTTGGTTAAGTGTGGGCGCACTCGCTGGGGCGCTGACCACCATTTCACTTCAAACCACCGCCAGGGGTTCTTTTGCACCCCTGCCTTTGGAAGAGTTGCAGCAATTGGCGGCAGTTTTTGGCATGGTCAAAAGCGACTACGTTGAAACTGTTGACGAGAAAAAGCTCATCACCGAAGCCATCTCTGGCATGGTGGCCAGCCTTGACCCCCACTCCCAATACTTTGACAAAAAAAGCTTCAAAGAATTCAGTGAAGGCACCTCAGGACGTTTCGTCGGCGTCGGCATTGAAATTACGCAAGAAGAAGGCGTGGTCAAAGTTGTCTCTCCGATTGAAGGCTCACCCGCCGATCGCGCAGGACTCAAACCCAACGACTTGATCACCAAAATTGATGAGACCTTTGTCAAAGGCTTGTCGATGAACGATGCTGTCAAACGCATGCGCGGCGAACCCAACACCAAGGTTTTTCTCACTGTCTTCCGCAAAGTCGAAAGTCGCACCTTCACGGTCACCATTGTTCGTGAAGAAATTAAAACGCAGTCGGTCAAGGCCAAGTTGGTCGAGCCCGGCTATGGTTGGATTCGCGTCTCTCAGTTTCAAGAAAGAACCGTTGAAGACTTTTCTAGAAAGCTCGAAGAGATCTTCAAACAAGATCCCAAGCTGAAAGGATTGGTCCTTGATTTACGCAACGATCCAGGTGGCCTGCTTGACGCAGCGGTGGCCATGTCTGCCGCCTTCCTCCCTGAAAACGTGACCGTAGTTTCTACCAACGGACAATTGGAAGAAAGTAAGTTTGTCTACAAAGCATCGCCTCAATTCTGGCGCCGCAGCTCCGAGGGCGACCCTATTCAGCGCCTGACTCAAAACACACAAGGCCAGTTGAAAAAAATTCCTTTGGTGGTTTTGGTCAATGAAGGCTCAGCCTCTGCCAGCGAAATTGTGGCCGGCGCATTGCAAGATCACAAACGCGCCACCATCATGGGCAGCCAAACATTTGGCAAAGGCTCCGTCCAAACGGTGCGCCAGCTTGGACCCGATACAGCTTTGAAACTCACCACAGCGCGCTACTACACGCCCAGTGGCCGGACCATCCAAGCCAAAGGCATCCTGCCTGATGTCATGCTAGACGAAACCGAAAGTGGCAATGTCTTTGCCGCACTGCGCACACGTGAAGCCGACTTGGAAAAGCACTTGGGCAATGGCCAAGAAGAAGAAAAGAAAAATGAAGCGCGCCAAAAAGCACGCGAAGAAGCTTTGAAGAAATTAGAGGCCGATTCCAAGAAACCTGAGTCTGAGAGAAGACCACCAGAGTTTGGTTCAGCCAAAGATTTCCAACTCAATCAAGCACTCAACCAGCTCAAAGGTTTACCTGTTAAAGCCAGCACCACTTTGGCAGAGCGCAAAGAAGTGAAAAAAGACAAGTGATTGCGAATGAGGGATGACCAGCTTCTGCGCTATTCGCGCCACATTCTGCTGAACGAATGGGGGGTTGAAGGCCAAGAGCGAGTTTCCCAATCACATGTCCTGATCATTGGCGCAGGCGGCCTAGGGTGTCCCGCCGCTTTGTACTTGGCAAGCGCAGGTGTCGGGCAAATCACCTTGGTCGATCACGATGTGGTCGACCTGACCAATTTGCAGCGTCAAATTGCCCATACCCAAACCCGTGTCGGGCAAACGAAGGTTGAATCGCTTCAATCGGCTCTGTTACAAATTAATTCAGAGGTTCATGTCAACACAATGGCACAGCATGCCGATGCCACCTTGCTCAACCAATGTGTTCCCATGGCGGACGTGGTGCTCGATTGCACCGACAACTTTGAAACGCGCCATGCCATCAATCTTGCTTGTGTGACGCATGCAAAACCCCTGGTGTCTGGCGCTGCCCTGCGTTTAGATGGACAAGTAGCGGTCTTTGACACTCGCATGCCAGAAGCGCCTTGTTATGCCTGCGTATTTCCTGCCACCGAAAACTTTGAAGAAACCCGATGTGCCACCATGGGCGTACTGGCGCCTTTGGTCGGCGTGATTGGCAGCTTGCAGGCCACTGAAGCCTTGAAGATTCTGAGTGGCATCGGTGCTAGCTTGGTGGGGCAATTGATGCTTTTCAACGCCCAGCACATGGAATGGCAATCGATTCAAACGCAGCGGCATGTGCATTGCCCCGTTTGCAGCACCCTACGACCCTAGGCATTGCCATGATGTGGATTGGCGGCAAATGACCCTATGATGGGCGCATGAAATTTCTCCATGCTTGGTTGCCATTTCTCCACTGGCCTCGGTTAACACCTGCGCTGTTTAAAAGCGAATGGTCCGCTGGCTTCGCCGTTGCCTTGCTGATGGTGCCGCAATCAGTGGCTTATGCCGCTTTAGCGGGCATGCCCTTGGTCACTGGTTTGTATGCTGCCTTAATGCCCGCCGTCGTGGGCGTGATGTGGAGCGGCACCTTGCGTTTGTCCATTGGGCCCTCGGCACTGACCTGCGTATTGATCAGCGCTTCGCTGACGGGCATGGCTGAACCCGGCTCACAGCAATGGGTCATTTTGGCCATTTGGTTAGCCCTTCTGGCTGGCACCCTCCAATTGATCATGGGTCTTTTCAAAAATGGCTGGCTGCTCAACTTAATCAGCTCACCGGTCATGATGGGGTTCACGCAAGCGGCTGGCTTGCTGATCATGGCTTCCCAATTGCCCGCACTGACCGGCTGGCAAGGCGGGAGCACGTGGGCCGCAGCCGATTTGGCATTTGGCATCAGTAGCCTGGCCCTTTTATTCGGCGCTAAAAAATGGGCGCCAACATGGCCCGCCATCATGTTGGTTGTCGTTCTCTCAGGCCTTGTGAGTTATTGGACGGGCTATGCCGCGCAAGGGGGTGCCGTGGTGGGTTCATTGCCAGCCGATTTACCTCAACTGTCCCTTCCTCAATGGCTCGATGGGCCCCTCTTGGTGCAACTTTTAGGCCCCGCCATGTTGATTGCATTGGTGAGTTTTTTAGAAACCGCTTCCAGTGCAAAGAGTCAAAATCAAACGGCAGGCACGCTGTGGAATGACAATCAAGACTTGATTGGTCAAGGCTTGGCCAAAATAGCTTCTGCTTTGAGCGGAAGTTTCGCCACCAGCACCTCTTTTTCCAGATCGGCCATCGGGTTGGCAGCGGGTGCTCAAACTGGATGGGCCGCCATCGCTACCGCCTCATTTGTCTTGCTTGCAGTGTTTGCAGCCCCCGCCCTTTTTCATGTGCCCCGAGCAGTCCTTGCCGCTGTTGTGATTCTGGCAGTTTCAGGACTCATCAAGCCCTTGGCGTTTGTCAATCTTTGGAAAATTTCACGCATTGAAACCGCCACAGCTTTGTGGACATTCGGCATTACCTTGCTCAGTGCACCCCGAATTTACTGGGGCGTGTTGGCGGGTGTTCTGATGGGACTAACTCACTTTTTGCACACTCGACTTCATCCGCGCATCATTGAGGTCGGCCTGCATGAAGATGGCAGCTTGAGGGACCGACACTTGTGGAATTTGCCGCCCCTCTCGACCAACGTGTTTGCCTTGCGAATGGACGCTGAACTTGACTTCGCTGCGGCCAGCCGTTTTGAAAAGTACATCACAGAGCACTTAGGTGCCGCACCGCAATCCATTCAACACCTTTGTTTGTTTGCACAACCTATCAATCGCATCGATGCCACAGGCGTTGAAACACTTCAACAATTACGCAAACAACTCACCCAACGTGGTATTGAGTTGCACATCAGTGGCATGAAGCTTCCTGTCGAAAAAGCTTTGCGACTGGCGGGTGAATTGAATGAGGTCGATGGCGTTCATTTGTATCGAACAGACACAGAGGCCATTGCGGCTTTGCGTGCCATTCAAGCCTTGCCCAATGACGTTGGCGGACTGTCCATTTGAACCCCTTAAGCGCTGACAATCCACCCCTCTAGCGGGTCAAAATCGGGGAGGCCATAAAGTGGCTGGGCTAGCGCTTTTGAGCTTGAATGAATTTCTTTGTCATGTTGCACGTTGGCCCATGCGGCTTGCACCATGCACAGCACCGCGTCCAAACTATCACCCGAGCCATCCGCAAGCAATGTGTCGTGTTGCGCTGAAGTGAGTTTCAAGCGCAGGCCCAGTCTTGAGTCAGCCATGTCCAGCGCATGCAATATGTCCT
This sequence comes from Limnohabitans sp., assembly GCA_044357745.1. Classification (GTDB taxonomy): domain Bacteria; phylum Pseudomonadota; class Gammaproteobacteria; order Burkholderiales; family Burkholderiaceae_C; genus Limnohabitans_A. The sequence goes on from JBIKOZ010000037.1 coordinate 8,159, forward strand.
TTCGGGCAAGCCATCTGTCGGTTGTTTGTTTGGCCTTGTTGTCGCTCTTATAGCTTCGGTGGCCCACCACTTCTCGCGCCAGTAAGCCGGGGTAAGCCTCAAGGGCGATTCGATTTGGATCGCCTGCACACATACCTGCAAACGTCCACTTTGCACTGCGCAACAAAGGCACGCCAGCATGCATCATCCAAGCAACGGGTGGGTTGACCCATTTCATAGAAGGACTCGATCCAGCCGGTATGTCGGTAGCGCGATGTGCAAATTTAGACCCGGGCGGCCTGGCATCACAAAAGGCCTTGAAGAACTGCCTCAAATCTTCGCGTGAATAAGCTGTAAATTGATCCATGCATTCAGCCCAAGTTTGCGGCCATTGCATGTGTTCAACGAAGGCTCTGGGCAAACCAAATGGCAAGTCAAAGCCGCCCACACATATGACATCCGAAGGCGCAGCTTGTTTTAGAAACAGGAGAAAGCCCTCTAAGCTTTCGCAGCATCTCAATTGATCAAGCAACACCGTGCCATGGTGCATTCTTCCCAATGCAAGAACGATAGGCTTGCGTTTGCTGGGGCTGCTAGAAAAATCGCAGCCAATGAAGCAGGTTGACGAAATATCAGGCGCGCCCA
>JBIKOZ010000038.1:0-8765 GCA_044357745.1 Limnohabitans sp.
ACCAAGAAACCGCACGACGCGGCAACCTGTTTGGCATGATTGGCATGACTTTGGCTGTTCTGGCCACCGTGCTGGGCCCTCAAGTCACAGCCGCAGGCACGCCCTGGATCGTTGGCAGTTTGGTCGTTGGCGGTGCCATTGGCTTGTATGCTGCGCGCTCGGTACAAATGACCCAAATGCCCGAACTGGTCGCCCTCATGCACAGCATGGTCGGTATGGCCGCGGTGCTGGTCGGTTACGCCACCTTCGTCGACCCCGAGGCCACCAAAGGTTTTGAAGGCGCGGCGCATGCCATTCACGCCATGGAAATTTACATCGGCATCTTCATCGGTGCGATTACTTTCTCTGGCTCTGTGGCAGCGTTTGGCAAGTTGTCGGGCCGCATCGGCGGCAGTCCCTTGTTGTTGCCTGCGCGCCACTGGATCAACCTGGCCGGTTTGCTGGCGGTGGTTTATTTTGGTCGCATGTTCTTGCAAGCCGAGACCATCGAACAAGGCATGTTCCCGCTGTTCGTGATGAGCGCCATTGCGCTTTTGTTTGGCATTCACATGGTGATGGCCATTGGTGGCGCTGATATGCCAGTGGTGGTGTCTATGCTCAACAGTTACTCGGGCTGGGCGGCTGCGGCCACGGGCTTCATGTTGAGCAACGATTTGTTGATCGTTGTCGGCGCGTTGGTGGGCTCCAGCGGCGCCATCCTCTCCTACATCATGTGCAACGCCATGAACCGCAGTTTCATCAGTGTGATCGCCGGCGGCTTTGGCACCACTGCGGCTGCGCCCAAGCCTTCGGGCGATGCAAGTGCTGAGCCGGTGGGTGAGGTAAGCCCCATCTTGGCAGCAGAGACTGCCGAATTATTGCGCGATGCCAAGAACGTGATCATCGTGCCTGGCTATGGGATGGCCGTGGCACAAGCTCAGCACACCGTGTTTGAGATTACCCGCACCTTGCGCGATAAAGGCGTGAACGTGCGCTTTGGTATCCACCCTGTGGCGGGTCGCATGCCGGGCCACATGAACGTGCTGTTGGCCGAGGCCAAGGTGCCTTATGACATCGTTTTGGAGATGGACGAGTTGAACGAAGACTTCCCCAGCACCGACGTGGCCATCGTCATCGGCGCCAACGACATCGTCAACCCGGCCGCTCAAGACGACCCCACCAGCCCCATTGCTGGCATGCCTGTGCTCGAAGTTTGGAAGGCGCGCACCAGCATTGTCATGAAACGCTCCATGGCCAGCGGCTACGCTGGCGTGGACAACCCACTCTTCTACAAAGACAACAACCGCATGTTGTTTGGCGATGCCAAGAAGATGCTGGACGAAGTGCTGGTGGCCTTGAAAAGCTAATCAACAAATAGCGGGAGCGCCTCTTGACTGGCCTGTACAGGCTAGTTAGGCAGGCCGCTCACACTCAAGATTTACAGAGATCGCGTCATTCAAACCATTAACTGGAGAAAAACCAATGTCAATTAAACCTATCAATGTTGCCTGCCTTGGAATGGGCTGGTGGTCCGATGTTCTGGCCGATGCCATGCAGCGCTCGGACAAGTTTGTCATTCGCTCTTGCTACACGCGTTCAGCAGACAAACGCGCGGCTTTTGCAGCGAAATATGGATGCGCTGAAGCGAGCACCTACGAAGAGATGCTGGCTGACAAGTCGATTGATGCCATCATCAACACCACGCCTAACAACGTGCACTTGGAAACAACACGACAGGCTGCTGAAGCTGGTAAGCATGTGTTTCTCGACAAACCGATTGCCAATACACTGGCGGAAGGCCGAGCAATTACCGAGGCCTGTCACAAGGCTGGCGTTGTGTTGGCACTGGGCTACCAACGCCGTCGGGAGAGCCAGTTCCGCTGGATCAAACAGCAAATCGACGCTGGTGTTTTCGGGAAGCTGGTTAACGCAGAGGCCAACATCAGTCGTGACCGTTTGGGCAAGATCGACCTGACTTCTTGGCGCTATCAAGCGGAAGGCATGCCGGGCGGCGTGATGTTGCAAATTGGCGTGCACTATGTCGATGTGCTGGAGTACCTGATGGGTCCGATCGTGGCGGTCAGTGGGCAGGCGGCACAACTGGTGCTACCGGGCGACAACCCCGATGTGGCCTCGCTGTTGCTGCAGCATGAGAATGGGGCGCTGTCGACTGTCAATGCGAGTTATGCATCGGCCACCGAAAATTATGTCATGAACATCTATGGCAAGGAAGCCAGTGCCTATTACGACCTGCGTGGCGGCTTGCGTTTCATCAAACGCGGCACCGAAAAAGCGGAGTCAATTCCCTTCGCTAAAAACGACACCTTCGTCGACGAACTCGACGAGTTTGCGATGGCAGTCCGTGGGCATGGCACGCCCGAAACGGGGGGCGACTATGCCACCCGTTCGCTGGGCGTGATTCGTGCAGGGATCATTTCCGCAAGGGAAGGTCGCCGCGTGCAACTGGCAGAAGTGCTGGCCGACCCGACTGCTTAAAAATGAATCGAAAAGCTGACCGGGGCCTGGTCAGCTTTTGATATCTCGGCGTGGTGAACCCGTGTAGAGCTGACGGGGACGGCCGATTTTGTACTCAGGGTCGCCAATCATTTCGGTCCATTGGGCAATCCAGCCCACAGTGCGGGCCAAGGCAAACACGCCAGTGAACAAATTCACGGGAATGCCGATGGCACGCTGGACGATGCCGGAGTAGTAATCGACATTGGGGTAAAGCTTGCGAGACACAAAATAGTCGTCTTCCAAAGCAATTCGCTCTACCTCTTTGGCCAATTTGAACAAGGGGTCGTTTTCCAAGCCCAGCTCGGCCAACACCTCATTGCAAGTGTCTTGCATGAGTTTGGCGCGGGGGTCGTAGTTTTTGTAAACACGGTGCCCGAAACCCATGAGCTTGACGCCAGAGTTTTTGTCTTTGACTTGTTCCATGAACTCGCCCACTTTTGAAATGCCACCCATTTTTTGGATGCCGTCCAGCATGTTCAAGCAAGCTTCGTTGGCGCCGCCGTGAGCGGGGCCCCACAGGCATGCAACACCCGCCGCAATGGCCGCGAAGGGGTTGGTGCCAGATGAACCGCACAAGCGAACGGTGGAGGTGGAGGCATTTTGCTCGTGGTCTGCGTGCAAGATGAAAATGCGGTCCAAAGCGCGCTCAAGCACGGGGTTGACCACGTATTCTTCGCAAGGCACACCAAACATCATGCGCAAGAAATTGCCAGCATAGGACAGGTTGTTTTGGGGGTACATGAAGGGCTGACCGACGCCGTATTTGTAGGACATGGCCACCAAGGTAGGCAGTTTGGCAATCAAGCGAATGGCCGAAATATCACGGTGTTCTGGATTGTTGATGTCGGTGCTGTCATGATAAAAAGCAGACAAGGCACCCACCAAGCCTGTGAGCACAGCCATAGGGTGTGCGTCACGACGAAAGCCACGCAAGAAGAATTGCATTTGCTCGTTCACCATGGTGTGGTTGTTCACCAACTTGTGAAAGCTTGCGCTTTGTGCAGCGTCAGGCAGGTCGCCTTTTAATAGCAAGTAGCAAGTGTCAAGGAAGTCGCCATGGCTGGCCAATTGCTCGATGGGGTAACCGCGGTACAACAACTCGCCTTTGTCGCCATCAATGAAGGTGATGGCAGATTGGCAGGAGGCGGTCGACAAAAAACCGGGGTCGTAAGTGAACATGCCGCTCTGACCATAAAGCTTTCGAATGTCGATCACATCGGGCCCGATGCTGCCGTTGTAAATGGGCATCTCAATACTCGGGCTGCCATTGCTGAATGACAGGATGGCTTTGTTATCAGTAAGTTTCATGGTTCACTTTCCAAGGGATCTCAAATTATAAAAAGTCTAATTGCAAATCATGGTTTGCGAATGTCAATGAATCAGCATCGCTAAAACCTCGGAAACATCTTCCGATTCGATTTCGGAACCCAATGGCTTGCGTTTTAAAAACAAGTCCATCAGATCGTTGTCTGCCAAATCCATCAATACATACATGCCTCGCGCATTGCCCACGGTCAGGACGGGCGCGTATTGGTTGAAAAACCGCTCAATGAAGAGATCGTTTTCAAGCAAACCGCGGCGGCAACGCCAACGCAATTTACTCAGAGCGCGCTCACCCAAGAGGGTGTGGCGGTCGAGTTCATCAAGCAGGTGGTCGCCCATATTGCATCAGACGGCGCGGCGCACCATCATCTCTTTGATCTTGCCAATCGCTTTGGTCGGGTTGAGGTTCTTGGGGCACACGTCCACACAGTTCATGATGGTGTGGCATCGGAACAAGCGATAGGGGTCTTCCAGGTTGTCTAAACGCTCGGCTGTGCCATGGTCGCGGCTGTCAGCGATGAAGCGGTAGGCTTGGAGTAAGCCGGCGGGGCCGACAAACTTGTCCGGGTTCCACCAGAAGCTGGGGCAGCTGGTTGAGCAGCTGGCGCACAAAATGCACTCATACAAACCGTCCAATTCTTCGCGTTCTTCAGGGCTTTGCAGGCGCTCTTTTTCAGGCGGAATGGTGTCGTTGATCAAGTAGGGCTTGATCGAGTTGTATTGTTTGAAGAACTGCGTCATGTCGACAATCAAGTCACGCACAACAGGCAAGCCTGGCAGGGGCTTCAAAACAATTTTGCCTGGCAAGGTCAGCATGTTGGTCAGGCAAGCCAAACCATTTTTGCCATTGATGTTCATGGCGTCAGACCCACAAACACCTTCACGGCATGAGCGGCGGAAAGACAATGTGGGGTCCACTTTTTTCAATTTCATGAGCGCATCAAGCAGCATGCGTTCATGGCCGTCGAGTTCTACCTCAATGCTCTGCATGTAAGGCTTGGCATCCTTGTCTGGATCGTAGCGGTAGATTTCAAAAGTACGTTTAGTCATGTTTCAACCTTCAGGAATTTAGAACGTGCGGACTTTGGGTGGCACAGAGTCCACTGTCAGCGGCTTCAAGTTGACGGGCTTGTAAGTCAGGCTGTTGCTGTCGCTGTGCCACAAGGTGTGTTTCATCCAGTTGGCGTCGTCACGACCCAATGGGGAGACCGGATCGTCAGCAGGACGCTCATAGTCGCTCACAGTGTGGGCGCCGCGACATTCTTTCCGGGCTGCAGCTGAGACCATGGTGGCTTGGGCGCACTCGATCAAGTTTTCAATTTCCAAGGCTTCAATGCGGGCTGTATTGAATACTTTGGAAGTGTCAGTCAAGGCGATGGCATTGACGCGTTCACGAATCGCAGCGATTTTTTGAACACCTTCGTCCATGCTGGCTTGGGTGCGGAACACCGCAGCGTGTTTTTGCATCGTGGCGCGCATGTCGTTGGCCACATCTTGTGAGTATTCGCCTTGGCGACCTTCGAGGCGGTTAAGGCGAGCCAAAGTCAAGTCAGCGGCATCTTTGGGCATGTCTTTGTGGGCTTTGGTTTTGCTAGCGAAATCAACAATGTGATTGCCAGCAGCGCGGCCAAATACCAATAAGTCGAGCAAGGAGTTGGTACCCAAACGGTTGGCACCGTGCACACTCACGCAAGAACACTCGCCCACTGCGTACAAACCGTTGACCACTGCATTGTGGCTGCTGGCAGACTGGACAACCACTTGACCGTGAATGTTGGTTGGAATGCCGCCCATTTGATAGTGGATGGTCGGCACCACGGGAATAGGTTCTTTGGTGATATCGACGTTGGCGAAGTTGACGCCAATTTCGTAAACAGAAGGCAAGCGCTTGTGAATGGTTTCTGCACCCAAGTGGTCCAGCTTCAACATCACATAATCCTTGTTGGGCCCACAGCCACGGCCTTCTTTGATCTCTTGGTCCATGGCGCGTGACACGAAGTCGCGCGGTGCTAGATCTTTCAAAGTGGGGGCGTAACGCTCCATGAAGCGCTCGCCATTGCTGTTGAGCAAAATGGCGCCTTCACCACGGCAGCCTTCGGTGAGCAACACGCCTGCACCGGCAACGCCGGTGGGGTGGAATTGCCAGAATTCCATGTCTTCCAATGGAATGCCAGCGCGTGCGGCCATGCCCAGACCGTCGCCGGTATTGATGAAGGCATTGGTAGAGGCTGCAAAGATGCGACCTGCGCCGCCGGTGGCCAGCAACACCGTCTTGGCATGCAAGATGTGCAGGTCACCTGTTTCCATTTCAAGGGAGGTAACGCCGACCACATCGCCTTCAGAATCGCGAATCAGGTCGAGTGCCATCCACTCCACAAAGAAGCTGGTTTTTGCTTTGATATTTTGTTGGTACAGGGTGTGCAACATGGCGTGACCGGTACGGTCGGCCGCTGCGCAAGCACGTTGAACGGATTTTTCGCCATAGTTGGCGGTGTGTCCGCCAAATGGGCGCTGGTAGATGGTGCCGTCTGGGTTGCGGTCGAAGGGCATGCCCATGTGTTCCAAGTCATAAACGACTTTGGGCGCTTCACGGCACATGAATTCGATAGCGTCTTGGTCGCCCAGCCAGTCGGAGCCCTTGATGGTGTCGTAGAAGTGATAGTGCCAGTTGTCATCGGACATATTGCCCAATGCTGCGCCAATGCCGCCCTGTGCCGCCACGGTGTGTGATCGAGTTGGGAAAACTTTGGAGAGAACAGCAACGTTCAAACCAGCGCGTGACAGCTGCAAGGCGGCGCGCATGCCAGAGCCGCCGGCACCGACGATCACGACGTCAAATTTACGCGTTGCGATCTTGTCTTTGGTGTAAGTCATGGTGTATGGAATCTTGTTGTAGGAGAAGAGGCTCAGCGCCTGTGTGTGTTCAATCAATACCGAACGAAATCAAAGACGCCACAAAGCCTGAACAGCCCAGCCAGCGCAGCCGATGAGCCAAACCAGCGAGGCGACGTGCAAGAAAAGACGCAAACCCAAGGGTTTGATGTAGTCCATCCAGATATCGCGAATGCCAACCCAAGCGTGGTACAGCAAGGCAAGAATGGTGACAAAGGTCAAAACCTTCATCCACTGGGCTGCAAAAATACCCGCCCATGCTTCGTAGCCAAGAGGGCCGCTGGTGAAAATGACTTGAATCAAGACCAACAGAGTGAACGAGGCCATCAAAGCAGCTGTGATGCGTTGCGCCAACCAGTCGCGAAGGCCGTAGTGAGCCCCAGTTGTGATGCGTTTGGAGCCGTGATTAACTGACATGTAATCTGTTCCTAATTAGTAAAGGCCAAACAATTTGGCGGCCAGGACAACGGTGAGCCCCAGGCTCAAAACCAAAGTGGCAACAGCCGATGACTTGCCAAACGCTTTGGTGACCGCGTGAAACGTGTCCATGTAGAGGTGGCGAATGCCCGCTATGAAATGGTGCAAATAAGCCCAAATGATGGCCAGTGCGACCAATTTCATGAACCAGCCTGGAATGAAGGCAATGCCGACATTGAATGCTGCGGCAAAGCTTGCAAATGAAATCTCTGACGTGATGGAGGTGTCAAACATCCAAATGATGAAGGGCATCAGCAAGAACATCAAGGCGCCGCTGACCCGATGCAGGATGGACACCCAGCCGGCTGCGGGCAGGCGGTAGTTGGGCAAATCGCTGAGGGCATTGATGTTGCGAAATTCAGGCCTCTGACGGGCGGTTTCGGTCATTTTTATATTCCTCTTTGGTAACTTCACTGCAATTTTAAACTTCAGTGTCCGAGAATTCTATTGCAACGCAACAAACTGACATGAGAATTTCATGAACTAATTCACAAACCGCTGGTTCAAAACCGAAATAAAGTCACAAATGTGTCAATTTAGATCGTTGTGATAGTGGTGTGTGTCAGTCACATAAAAACCGCGGCGAAGCTCCATGGGAGTGTTGTTGTAAGTAAAAGCCACACGCTCCACGCTGAGCAGGGGGGTGTGATTCTTAACGCCCAACAGCTTGCACTGAGCGGCATCCGGTGTCACAGCTTTGATTTTTTCTTCGGCCCGAACCATTCGAACGCCAAATTCAGTTTCGAACAGGGCGTACATGGGGCCGCCATAGTCACTGAGTTGCTCTGCTGTCAGGCCTTTAAAGGAAGTGCCGGGCAACCAAAGGTCTTCTAAGATTTTGGGTGCCCCCGCAAACGAAAGCACCCGCCGAACTTGCAAAACGGCGTCTCCAGTGCGAATGGCCAAGGCGCGGGAAACGTCGGCATTGGCCCGTGATCTTTTGCAATCAATGATTTTTCTTTGGGCAGGGCCTTCGCTTTTGCGATCACCCAAATCCGGCATGAGTTTTAAAAATCTATATTGGACGTGCTGTTCGGCGTGAGTGGCCACAAACGTACCCTTGCCTTGACGTCGCATGAGAAGGTTGTCGTTGGCCAATTCGTCGATCGCTTTGCGAACGGTGCCTTGACTCACCCTGTAACGCGCCGCCAAGTCCATTTCACTGGGGATGCCCTCGCCAGGCTTCCATTCCCCGGATTGAAGGCCCTGGAGAATTAGGCCCTTAATTTGTTGGTACAGAGGGCTGAAAGCTGGGGCGGCCGCAGAAGCGTCGTGCAGTCCGGAGGGATCTTCTGAAAAAACGGGGGATGTCATGGCAATGTCCCTGATCAAGGTTGGACACAAAACTGGCGCAATGATATCTTATATAAGACATAAGACAAATTGACTTTTCAGGATTTTCGCGAGTACACTCGAAAGCTGTTTGCCCGCGCGCATTTTTTTGTGCGTATCCATTTGGACCACCCAGATGACCCGGTCGGCAGTGAATGTCAAGATGGGGTCGGCGAAGTCCGTTTTCTTATCACTATCTGGAGTTCACACCATGAGCAAAAAGCCCGTTCGCGTCGCCATCACAG
>JBIKOZ010000054.1:0-7686 GCA_044357745.1 Limnohabitans sp.
CTCATATTATCTTCAGGGTCACCCGCGCTGGCTGATACGCCATAGCCCAAACGCTGCGGCACTGCAACCGCGAAGCCCTTTCGAATAAAAAATCGGGCGATGGGCTCGTAACGCTGCCGTGGGTCTTGGGCTCGGGTGGACGATTTACGGCCATGGTTCATCACCACCAGCGGAAACGGCCCTGGGCCTTGGGGGCGAAACGTTGTGACCAGCACGTCTCCGGTGATTTCTTTGTTGAACGCATCTTTAACCGTCACGGGCACCCGCACGATAGCCTCACGAATGTCGAGCGACAGTTGCTCAGGCGGAGCAGGCTGCACGTCTTGCGCCGATGCTTGGTGACTAAAGGTCAGCAAAAAACTTAAGGCCACCAAGTACCGCATGTGGGTTTTTCCTTTGGCATAGCTGTCTGTGATGATGTTCATAGGACACGCTCTAAGAGATAGGCATTTGAACCGCATGAGGCCAAGTATCGCCCCTTTTATACGCACCGCCCAAATACCCGACTAGCAAACTGAATCTCAGGTCACAAACTCGATTCAAAAGTTCTCGCAATTGAACCCAATCGTTTGCTCAGTAAATGTTCCGATTGAACATGGGCGCTTGATTGCGTCGTGCACATCACCGAGCCAAAGATTTTTCCGCCAGTATTAGCCTTATTAAAAATTTAATTGACAATCAAACAGACGCGAATGAAAATTCAAGTGTGCACTGCTATTTCGCTTTTCGGTGGGTCAAGCGCTGCACACCAACAGAAATGAGTCAGCCAATGAAAACTCGTCTTTTATTCATGGTCATTATCTGCGTGGCATTGATTGCATGCGGCGGTGGCGCAAGCACGGCCGTACCGGCCGTCGGCGTAGAAAACACCACCCTGCAGGTTCCGCCGCAGGTTTCGGTTGTCACTCCAAACTAAAGGGAACCAAATGAACAAAAATCTATTTTTGTCTGTGGTCGGGTGCTGCCTTGTGACGCTCAATGCTAGCTTTGCGCAAACCGCCCCCGCGAGTGGCAGCTACCTGACAGATCCAACCAATACCTATGTTCAAGACCAGGCGCTAGACAGTATCAGTACGGTGAATATGATTATGTGCTTCATAGGCTCCTTGAGGCCAGAGCAAAAGGTGGGCAGCGGCCCCTACAACGCGCTGGTTGACCAGTCAAAATGTAACAACAAAGGCGCCACGGGTGAGACGACAGCCGCAGGCGCTACTTCTGCTGTCGATTACGTCAGTGTAGTGGTCGATTCGACCCGCGTCTCAACTGCAGAGGCAATGAAGGTCAAGGCGTGGGTCGCCATGAAAAATGATACTCCGATGAGCATTTACACCTACACCACGGTCTCGGCAGGGGCATCGTCCACGCAACCTAACGGCGTATTTACGATGGATTTTTCTGGGTATCCGGTCGCGATGCCAACCACGCTGGCCATGAGGGGTTCTTTATCTGCCAGCGGAACGGATATCAGCTTTCATGAAACTGGCCCAAGTTATAACGGTGGGTCGGGGACTTACACCACGGCACTGACCCTAACCCAGTCGGGCGCAAACACCGGTTCAGGCCGAGTATCTGACAGCTCAAGTGGTGCGGCGAAGGAAATCACCTTTGCATATAACAGCACCCACTTTAAAAGAAAAAAAGGTAGCGATTCGGCTCAATGTTTCAGCCGCGACGACGCTGATGGCGATTACTCGACTTGGCGCTATGGGGTTTATAAGGCCGACGGAAGCCGCCTGGATTTGACCAACCCTGCTTTCAATGTGACCTACACCAGCGGTGGCAACGTTTACTACGGGCAGGCCGGGTTTTATGGCGTATTTTTCCCGGACGCTGCATTAAGCGCCATGGGCTCTTCCGCCGACTTGAGCAGGCCAGGCAGCACAACGCCCTACACCTACAGCAGCGTAGGCGGCAAATTGACCAAGCTGAGCAAGGGTGAGACGACGTTAAGCGAGGTCAAGGGCCAGTCAATGCGGGTTTGGGGTATTCCCGGCTCGAGTGGTGAGACCAAAATAAATTGGGACGGTACCAATGTAGTGAAAACTGAAACAATGACTTGCGATAGCACGGGCTGTACTGGAACGGTCGCCTCTGGCAATGTGACTGCCAACGCTCTTCGGACCGCTGGTTTTAAGTCTCTCAGTGGTTATTCAGATTCTGTTGGCGGCCAGGTGATGGTTGAAGTCCCCAGCAGCGGAGAATTTTCGGCAAGCACCAAAGTTTTTTACCGAACACGCTCAACAGTCACACCCGCGCAAGCGAATGCTTTGACCTTAATTTGCGTTAGCGATTGCTTGAAAGGAAAAGTCGCGATGGGGTCGGCATTAACAGGCGGTACAACTCCGTATGAAACGGTCGGGTCCGCTACTCAAAACTGGGGGCCAACCTTGGCATCCAGTGCTAAAACATATGTATTTACGAGTACCGGCATGATGGTATTAGGGACAGACAACACAGTCACTACTTCTCAGGTGGACGCATCGGGCTTCAGCACCACAACTCAACTGAAGGGACAATACCAATATGGCTTGAGGTCGTCCATGCTGGCGCCCGCAACATCGACTGCAATCAAATGCGACAGCAATGGCACCCCCAATACAAGCGGGACCTACATTTGCCCCCATCTTTTTCAAACTTTGACAGAGAGTTATGAGTGGGAAACAGGTGTCAGGCCTTGGAACAAATATGCAGGCCTCACGACTGGGGGTGCAGCGGTGACTTTTGACCCCCCGAAGCGATTGTCGCTGACCCTTGCTAGCACCAACAGCACGCTGCCATCCGCAAACTCCAAAATAGGCTCCAAAATCATGCTGGATTACAATGGCTTTGGTAATTTGAGCGGTATACCGGGTGCTTGTTATAACCCCGCCACCAATATCAAGGGCCCATGCGGCGGGACCAACACAGCCTATGCGCCAGATTTCAGTCTGAAAGCGGGGGCAATGGTCACGGATGGCGTCGATAATTATTTTGTAAAGCCAATTGATCAGGAAGTTCGCTTCGGTAAAGTTGACGACAGTTTTTGTAGTAGCCTGACCCTGCCGACAACTGCAGTTTTGCCAACAGCCAGTTCCTCGGCTGATCCCAAAATAACGCTAGGTCAGGTGCCGACACCGCTGACGGCGGCGCCGTCGGTGATACACGGGATAGTGCAGTAATCAGTGGACTTAAATGTTTAAAAATGGCTTGTGCGCAGGCCATTTTTATTTCAGGCACGCTCGACTTTTTTGCGCGGTCACTGCGTCGCTGCTTCTGCACGGTCTGTTTTTGTACAGCATTTACAGGCATTCCCCGGTGCTGGAGAAGCCGCTAAGACTTGTTCTTGACCTGCCCATCCGAATGGATGTAACTTACCTGGGTGAGCCCGAAAAGCCAAGCGCTAAGCGGGGGGCAAAGCCCGTTTTTGCCCAAGACGCGCAGGCGCCGAGTCTCAACGCGACGGCGGGTCTGTCGCCAGAAACTGAGGCCCCCGAAGGGGCTCTTACTGGGAGCGCTTCAAACCGCCAGGCGCCACTAAAGGACGAGTCGGCCCCCGACGTTACGATGACTTTGCCAACCGGGCTAAATTTTGGGTTTTCACACAAACGTCGGGCGGTATTTGAGCCGCCATCGCGGCCCCAGAATCATGGCGATTTGATTGCGGCATCAAAATGGTTTGATGAGAAAATTCAGGCTGATATCCGTAACAAAACCTTGGCAGACTTGTTGGCGGATTTGTACAAGCTCGATAAACACTATGACGAAATTCAGTGCCAGTTGGGCCCTTATTATTCCTGTGATGTTGATCACGGGCCAACGCTAGCCCTGTTACAACGCCACCAAAAGTTTCTTGCAACAGTTGGAGGAGACCATGGCATGACGCTCAGGTTTTCCGGGGGGCAGTGGTTTGTCGATGTACCGCACCCGCCATGACGTCTTCTGATAATTTATATACCCTTCGGTAGGGATCATTCATCAAAGATGACGGGAGTGTCGAGAAAATGGGGATCGTTTGAGTGACGCAATTTGACGTCTCTCAAGTTGTCATATTGCGTTAGTAATGTTGCCGCCGACCTCAAATTGACCACCTGGTCAAATCTACTTAAGCGTCAACACTAGTGTGAAAGAACTTGAAGAACCGACCAGCCAATAGTTTGTTCCGATCGGAACAAACTTCAAATCAACTCAACAGCGTTGCGCTTCATGTCATCATTCACGTCAATGTTGCTTAAAAGCGAGCACGGGTTGTCAAATATCGCTGATCTAGCGTGGTCGATTTACGCGACGACTTAAGCCATTTTTTTAAGCAGCCGCAGCAGCGGAAGCCGTGCGGCGACTTGGGGTGGATATACGATCAAGCACACGTTTGTTGCGTGGTTTTGTGATGGTGACTTCAGGGCTCATTCCAGCCGTGCAAGCCATGTCCATCAACATGTCCAAAGAGAAAAGATGGATCTTGCCGCGAGTCAAATCAGAAATACGGGGCTGAGTCACCCCAAATAAATCTGCAGCATCCTTCTGCCGTAGCTTGCGTGTGTTGATGATCTCGCTCAGCTCCATCATCAGTTTTGATCTGGCTTTCAAGCTGGCCGTTTCTTGAGGCGTGTCAGTGATGGCATCCCAAACGCTGGGGTAATGAGTGGATTTCATGGCTTGAGTCCCTGTAGTAAGTCGCGAAGTCGTTTGTTAGAAATATCTAAATCTTTTTGAGCAGTTTTTTGGCTCTTCTTTTGGAAGCAATGTAAAACGTGGATGGCATCTTTTAGCTTGGCAATGTAGATCACGCGAAATTGTCCTGCCTCGTCTGTGATTCTTAGCTCCCAAACACCTTTGCCAACGGTTGGCATTGGCTTGAAGTCATCAGGCTCAAGTCCATGCTGAACTTTGTCCAGTTGATAACCCGCTTCGTTTCTTGCTGCGGGTGGGAACTCTCTCAAATCATCAAGTGAGCTTCCTTCAAAGGCAATTTTCTACATCGACATATTATACAAATATTTGGATAAATGAATAGATCTGTCGTCTAACACGACACCACTGCATCAGATCAACTCAACAGCGTTGCGTTTCATGTCATCATTGACGTCAATATAGCGTTGGGTTACTGCGATGCTACGATGTCCTGCGAGGCTGGCCAATACCCGCACACCAATTCCTTTGGTGGCCAAGTTGGTGATAAAACTTCGCCTCATGGAATGACTTGATGCACCCGCGATACCTGCCCGTTTGAACAAGTAGTGAAAGTGCTGCGCCATCACATTGGCGCTGAAGCGTTTTCGCCCTGCTGTGACAAATAGTGGATGTTCTGGCTTGGCATCAGTTCTCAACACCAAGTAAGCAACAAGCTCATCACGCAGCTTTTGTGGCAGAAATACTGTGCGTGGTTGACGTCCCTTGGTTTGCTCTGCTGTTAATCGCACTTCTGCTTTGACTGTGCGATCAGTATTCATCACGTCGCCAATGCTCAAACTGCTGATTTCTCCAACTCGCATGCCAGAAAATAATCCTGTCAGCAGCATCACGCGATTGCGTAAGGGGTAGTTATGTTGAGCGATGTAGTTGAGCACTTGCTCAATTTCATTTGGGGTGAGTGTTTTTGCTTGGCTCATGTTTTGTGGTGTTTGCATTAAATAATTTCGCTCCTTTAAGTGTGTTTTCTTTTGTGCTTTTGGGCGACCTATGTCCCATAAAGATGGCGGGGCAAATATCTCTATTGATTTCAATGACTTACGTCATCACCAAATAAAAGCATACTTTTCATTGGTGCAGGTATTTATGCCTTTAGCTCAGCAATCTGTGGGATCAAGACGACAACACTACTGCGATTGTTTAAACAAGCGCAGCTGTGTTTTTGTAATTGCCAGCACTCTAAGGTGCTGACGCAGAAAGATCTGCGCTTGCGGGGCTGGAAATTGGCGTTTGTGCAGGCGCTAGACCAAATCACCACTCAGTCAAGTCAGCATTGGTAGCAAGGAACTGCGGGGCACGCAGTCCACTTCTATTGGCTTGACAGGGTTTGGCTGAAATCGTCCACTTGTCTTCAATGTTGAAATCTGGGTCGATGATCATGATCGCCAATTCTTTGCTATCACAATCAAATGAGCAATAGCCAATTACCAATGTCTTTTGCTTAGTGCTGCAGTCATACCTATTGATCCAACTGTATAAAGTATCTGCCTGCTTGGGAACGCCATTAATGATTTCTATTTGGTAATTGGTTTTGGCAATGTTGCACCAGTCGTCATAATTGAAGAGATCAATCACATATTTCACTGTGGGTGATTTGAGATCGATAGACCCATTGAACAAGGCTCGACGAAACAAGCCCTTTCCGTATGTGGTGCCGTAGGTGGAATTCTCATAAAGCCTTACGGCAAGTTCTGTTTGATTTGTTGTCAGCATAATTTCTCCTGTGTTTGGTTGCTGGAGTTGCGCTGGTCGCTGAAGTCGCAGAGGCCAAAAAAGGCGTCGCCTGTCTCGCGTTGCTCGTTGCAAGTCTGAGTTACTCATTTGTTCCCAAATCAGCAACTAGTAACTAGTGACAAGCAACTGCTTTTTACTTGCCACTCTTTAGTGACTCATCGCAACTCGCAAATATTTATCCCGCAGCAAATAAAACACACGAAAAACTACGGTTAAATTTGGCATTTCGGCAAAATTGATCATGCATAAATACCTGTATGAAAATTGCAGAAGTTACCAACATGGCGTCTACGCCTGAGCAGCTGCGGATCAAAAACCTTGCGGCCACAAAAGATCGTGCTGCAGATGCACTGGCAGCAGAGCGCAAGCGCCAGCAAGTGTCGAGAGCACAAAAGAAGCTTGTGAAGATCAGGCAGTCAAAACCTACTGTGTTTTAAAACTGAACATACGCATGCTGATTCGAGAAGTCACACAACAACCACACACTTACACAGCAACTGTGCGGGTTATCACGCACGGATCCAAGATCACGCTTAGAACAGTTTTGTACGCTGACTCAATTACTCAGGCACGTGCGCTAGCTATTCATTTATTCGGTACTCAAAATCTCATAGCAATTGGCTAATTCAACTGTCGTGTTAAACGACACCTTAACCAATGACCCGCCACTTTGGCGGGTTGCTGGTCGTCCATGCGCCAGCAAGATCACAAAATCGTCTGTGCTTTATCAACATCAGAAAGGAAAAGCACATGGCTACTTTATCCGCACTCAAACTCAGCGCAGCTGTTAAACCCACCAGCGTTCCCGCTGTCCAGCTTCGCCGTAACAAGTTAGTTCTTCGCTTATGGGAACAATGCGAACTAGCCCGAGCGCAAGCTGCGGGCACCACCTTTGCGCCAGTAAAGTTCCGTAGTGTCGTGGAACATGACACTGGCATACGCCGTCAAGTAGAAATGCCCAAGCGAGTTAAACCTTGGTGGTTCACTACTGAATCAGGAAAACTTGCGCTGTCAGTGCGCTATGGCACCAAGTTATTGGAACTAGCCAAGGGCAAAGTAGCAGTGGAAGTTGGCAGCGAGAAAGACTTGGTGCCCACTCTGGAGCTGATCAAGACTGCCGTGCTCAACGGAGAATTGGACACACAGATTGAAGCTGCCGCCAACAAACTACGGCTTGGATTTGCTCAGTAAATGCTTTTTAAATGAACAAAGGTGCTGGTTTGCGCCTTTGTTCTCTATCGTCTTGTTACTGGACGATTAGCAAGTGTGGTGAGATACAACACCTCG
>JBIKOZ010000039.1:0-8687 GCA_044357745.1 Limnohabitans sp.
AGCCCAAGTTCAATAAAACTTCGGCAATGCCGCTCATGCCGGAGCCACCGACGCCGATGAAATGGATATGGCGAATAGCGTGTTTCATGCGGCCAATGCCTCACAGGCTGCGACCACTTCGCGCGTCGCATCGGTCTTTTTCAAGGTCCATGCTTTTTCTGCACAAGCCAACAATTCTGAACGGGTCAACTGCTTCAATCGCTCTGCCAACCATTCAGGCGTCAATTGGGCCTGCGGCATGAGCCAACCAGCGCCTTGCTTGACCAAGAAGTTGGCATTGGTGGTTTGATGGTCGTCCACGGCAAAGGGGAATGGCACATAAATGGCCGCCGCACCCACCGCCGCAATTTCAGTCACAGTGCTTGCGCCCGCGCGACAAATGATGAGGTCAGCATCGGCAAAGGCTTGCGCAGTGTCCTCAATGAACGGGGTTAATTCGGCTTTCACACCCGCATTGGCGTAATTCGTTTGCAAGGCTTCAATTTGTTTGGCGCCACTTTGGTGGACCACCCAAGGCCGATGAGCTTCTGGCAACAATGCCAATGCTTTCGGCACAATGTCATTCAGAGCTTGTGCCCCCAAACTACCGCCCACCACCCACAATTTCAAGGGACCACTTCGGCCCTCAAAACGCGCTGCAGGCGATGGCTTGTTCAAAAAATCTTGGCGCAATGGATTGCCGACCCAAATGCCATTTTTGAGAACATCTGGAAATGCGCTGTAAATGCGATCGGCCACACCGGCCAAAACCTTGTTGGCCATGCCTGCCACTGAGTTTTGCTCATGCAAAACCAAAGGTCTGCCCAACAGCACCGACATCATGCCGCCCGGGAAGGTGATGTAGCCGCCCAAGCCCACCACCACATTTGGCTTGACGCGGCGCACCACCAAAAGGCTTTGCCAAAAGGCTTTGAGCAAACGCAATGGCAGCAAGGCCAAACTCAACAAGCCCTTGCCGCGCACGCCCCCAAACTCAACCGGCTCAAAGACAAAGCCACGCTGTGGCACCCACTGGCTTTCCATGTTGCCAGGCACGCCCAACCAATGCACACGCCATCCGGCATCGCGCAAAGATTCAGCCACCGCCAAGCCTGGGAAAATATGCCCCCCCGTGCCACCCGCCATGATCAAAGCGCATCGGCTCATGAGCGGCCTCCCCGCATCATTTGTTTGTTTTCAGAGTCAATGCGCAACACAATGGCAATGGCCACCATGTTGAGCAGGATGGCCGATCCGCCGTAACTCATGAGAGGCAAGGTCAAGCCCTTTGTTGGCAAAGCGCCTAAGTTCACGCCCATGTTGATGAAGGATTGAAAACCTATCCAAATGCCCACACCTTGGGCCACCAAGCCGGCAAAGGTGCGGTCTAGCGCCAATGCTTGACGACCAATCACCATGATGCGGCGGCTTAGCCACAAGAACATGCCAATCACAGCCACCACACCGACCAATCCAAATTCTTCACCTATCACCGCCAACAAAAAGTCTGTGTGCGCCTCGGGCAACCAATGTAATTTTTCAACACTGCCGCCCAGACCCACGCCAAAAATCTCGCCTCGTCCAATCGCAATGAGCGAATGCGAGAGCTGATAGCCCTTGCCCAATGTGTGCGTGGGATCCCATGGATCGAGGTAGGCAAAAATTCGCTCTCGACGCCAAGGTGAAGCTGCAATGATCATGGCAAACGCAAAAATCAAAATGGCCAAGATCAAGAAGAACATGCGGGCGTTCACACCGCCTAAAAATAAGATGCCCATGGCAATGATGGCAATCACCAGAAACGCACCCATGTCTGGTTCAGCCAACAAGAAAACACCGGCCAATCCCACCGCAGCACCCATCGGCAACACCGCGCGAAAGAAGCGCTCTTTCACTTCCATTTTGCGCACCATGTAATCAGAGGCATAAATAATGACGGCCAACTTGGCAAATTCTGAGGGCTGAAAATTCATGCCCCCGAACGAAATCCAGCGCCTTGCACCGTTCACGCCCTTGCCGATGAATGGCACCAGGACAGCCGCCAACAAAATCAGCGCGACGATGAACAAAGGTCGCGCATTTTTTTCCCACATTTCAAGGGGCACTTGAAAAGCCAGCAAGGCCACGCCAAATCCAATCAGAATTGAGATGACATGTCTGAACAAGAAGTGCGTTTGCGAATAGCGTGCAAATTTGGGGTTGTCCGGCATGGCAATGCTGGCCGAATAGACCATGACCATGCCCCACATCAGCAGGGCCACCACCACCCACACCAAGTTTTGGTCGATGTTTTGAATCTTGCCCTGCGCACCTGAATTTTTAGCGTAGTCGTAGCTGCTCAAATTAACGGGCAAGCCCATCTCACCAGAGCCCTGCAAAGTGGCCCCGCCTGTGCGGCTCAACAATCCAGCACACCAACCCGTGATGCGTGACCACAAAGCACTCACAGTGCGCCCTCCATTGCTGTACCGGCTGTGTCTGCAATTTCTGCAACAGCCTCGCAAAACACTTTCGCGCGGTGTTCATAATCTTTGAACATGTCAAAACTTGCACAAGCAGGCGATAACAACACCGCATCACCTTGTTGCGCCAAGTCTTTGGCAGCGTTCACCGCTTCAGGTAGCGTGCTTGCATCCATCAAAGGCACACCACACAATTTGATTTCTTCACGGATTTCTGAGGCAGAACGACCGATCAAAACTGCGGCACGTGCGAATCGTGAGACAGGGTCTGACAACGGTGAGAAATCTTGACCCTTGCCTTCCCCACCCAAAATCACAACGACTTTGCGCTCTGCACCGAGGCCCGTCAACGCAGCCACGGTGGCGCCTACATTGGTGCCTTTGCTGTCATCAAAATATTCAATGTCGTTGACAATGGCCACAGACTCAACCCGGTGTGGCTCACCTTTGTATTCACGAAGGCCAAACAACATGGCCGCCAAACTACAGCCAGTACTGCTGGCCAATGCCAAAGCAGCCAATGCATTGACCGCATTGTGTCGACCACGAATGCGCAGTGCGTCTGCAGGCATCAGTCTTTGGATGTAAATTTCTTCAACTTCCCCTTTTCGCAAACGCCGATTTTCATCTGACTCTAAGGCGCGCACCAACCAAGTCATGCCGTTGACGGTTTCCAATCCAAAGTCACCGGGTCGCTGCGGCATGTCGGCACCATAAGTGACGTGCTCGCGCTCAATGGGCTTTTGCAATTTGGCGCGAACAGGCGCAGGCAACATGGCCATGACGTTTGCATCATCACGGTTGAGCACCATCAAAGAGGTGTTGCCAAAGATTTTTTCTTTCGCAGCGGCATAGGCTTCCATGGTGCCGTGCCAATCCAAATGATCTTGTGTGACATTCAATACGGTAGCGGCTCTAGGCTCGAAAGGCCCCGCATTGTCCAGCTGAAAACTAGAAAGCTCTAAGACCCAAATTTGGGGCAACTCAGCGTCCAGAGACTCCCGCAACGTGTCTAGCAAAGTGGGGCCGATGTTGCCAGCCAACTTGACTGACTTGCCCGCCCGCTCGACCAATTGGCCGATGAGTGAGGTGACGGTGGTTTTGCCGTTGGTCCCTGTAATGGCCAAGACTTGAGGTTCATAGTCACGTGTTTGTTTTAGTTTTTCAAGCGCTTGTACAAACAAAGTCAACTCACCCCCCACCCAAAGGCCGAGCGCTTTGGCAGCCTGCATCACAGGTGCTGTTTCGGTCGGCGATAAACCTGGGCTTGCAAAGACAGCGCGAATGGAGGTGCCTTCGACCCATTCAGCCACAAACGGACCACTGACCCACTTCACCTCTGGTAATTCACGTTGAAGAATGGCCAAGTTAGGGGGCGTCTGACGTGTGTCTGCCACCGTGACATCGGCACCCATGAGCGCGCACCAACGCACCATCGCGAGGCCTGAACTGCCCAGCCCCAAAATTAAAATGTGTTGGCCTTGAAGGTATTTCATCTTTATCTGAGCTTCAAAGTCGACAGTCCCACCAAACAAAGCAGCATGGTGATGATCCAAAAACGCACAACCACTTGGGTTTCTTTCCATCCGCTCTTTTCAAAGTGATGGTGCAAAGGCGCCATCTTCAAGATCCGCCGGCCTTCACCATATTTTTTCTTGGTGTATTTGAAGTAAGACACTTGCGCCATGACAGACAACGCTTCTGCAACAAAGATGCCGCCCATGATGGCCAATACAATTTCTTGACGAACAATGACGGCGATGGTGCCCAGTGCCGCGCCCAAGGCAAGTGCCCCCACGTCGCCCATGAATACTTGCGCAGGATGCGTGTTAAACCACAAGAAAGCCAAGCCAGCGCCCGCCATGGCAGAACAAAAAATCAGCAGTTCACCCGCACCCGGAATGTAGGGAAGGAACAAATACTTGGCGTAAACCGAACTGCCCGTTAGGTAAGCAAATAAACCTAAGGCTGAGCCCACCATGACCACCGGCATGATGGCCAAGCCATCCAACCCATCGGTCAAATTGACAGCGTTGCTAGATCCCACAATGACCAAATAGGTCAGTACCATAAATCCAAAAACGCCCAAGGGATAACTCACTTCTTTGAAGAAAGGCACCATCAAGCCTGCCTTTGGCGGCAAGTTGACGTCAAACCCTGATATCACCCAATTGAAGAAAAGATCCAACACCCTTAAGTTAGAACTTTCTGAAATGCTGAAGACCAAGTAAAAAGCGGCCAGCAATCCAATCACCGATTGCCAGAAATATTTTTCACGTGAGCGCATGCCCTCTGGATCTTTATTGACGACTTTGCGCCAGTCATCAACCCATCCAATCGCACCAAATCCCATGGTGACAATCAACACAATCCAGACAAAGCGATTGGACAAATCGAACCACAAGAGGGTGCTGAAGGCGATCGATAACAAAATCAGAACACCGCCCATGGTGGGCGTCCCGCTTTTCGCAAGATGTGACGCCATGCCATAGCCACGAATGGGCTGCCCAATTTTCAGCGACGTCAAATGACGAATCACCGCAGGCCCGGCAATCAGTCCAATCAACAAAGAAGTCATGGCCGCCATCACCGCGCGAAAGGTGATGTATTGGAAGACGCGCAAAAATCCCCATTCTGGAGACAAGGTTTGCAACCACTGTGCCAAATTAAGCAGCATGCACTGACTCTCTTTCTTGTACTTGAGTAGACTCAGTGCTTTCGCGCAAAGCTTCAACCAATCGTTCCATCTTCATGAATCGTGACCCCTTGATCACCCAACTCTTTTGTTCGGTAATATGGGCCAACACAAATTGCTGCAACGCAGCCATGTCATTGAAGTGCTTGGAGCCCTCAAATGCTTGACTGCTGTAAACGGACAAATCACCCAAGGTCAGCAAAGCGTCAATGCCTCGCGTCTTGGCATATGCGCCGACTTCCGCATGAAACTCGGGTCCCTTTTGCCCAACTTCGCCCATGTCGCCCAATACCAAGCAACGTGGTCCGGGAAGATCCGCCAATACATCAATCGCAGCACGAACAGAATCGGGATTGGCGTTGTAGGTGTCGTCGACCAATGTAAATGCATGGCCTGCAAATTGCCATTCGCAGGATTTAGAACGACCCTTGACAGCTTCAAAGTTTTCTAGGCCCTTGACAATTTGCGCGAGGCTCATGCCGCAAGACAACGCGCAAGCAGTGGCGGCCAAGGCATTGAGTACGTTGTGTCTGCCTGCAATTGACAAGCGGCATAACAAGCTTTCTTGAGCTGCACACACATTAAATTGCCATGCGCCATTGACCCACGCCACGTCACGTGCTTGTACGTCTCCCGCTTCAAAGCCAAACGTGATGACCTTGCGAGCGCCCGCCATCACTTTCCATAAGGCGGTGTATTCGTCTTGTGCTGGGAATACAGCCACACCGTTTTCGGGTAATGCACGAATCACTTCACCATTTTCGCGAGCGACTGCCTCGACGCTGGTCATGAACTCTTGATGCTCACGCTGCGCATTGTTGACCAAGCCCACAGTGGGTTGCGCAAAACGCGCCAACACTTCTATTTCGCCAGGATGGTTCATGCCCAACTCAACCACCGCACGCTGGTGATTGCCGCGTAAATTGAACAAGGTCAATGGCACACCAATCTCATTGTTCAAATTGCCTTGTGTTGACAAAGAGACTCGCGTTGTGTCGGTGCGCAGGACTGATGCAATCATCTGAGTCACCGTGGTTTTGCCATTGCTGCCCGTCACACCAATCAAGTTCAATGAAAATTGACGACGCCATTGCGCAGCCAATTGACCCAAAGCTTCGCGCGCATTGGGCACACAAAACGCGGGGACAGAAACACCTTCTAAGTATTTCAAATGTTCACCCTGTGTCGGATGCTTGGCTTCAAACACCACAGCCACAGCGCCTTGTGACTGAGCCTGCGCTAGGAAGGCCGTGCCATCAAACTTCTCACCTTTGAGCGCTACAAACAAATCACCCGCCACCACACTGCGACTGTCTGTGCGCACTGCTTTGATCTGAGCTTCTTTGACAGGGGCCGCAGGGCTAAGCGCACTCACAGGCACCGCCAATGGCAGCCAAGATTGGAGTTGCGCCAGCGTCATGTTCATAAAACCGCTCCCGACTTCAACTTGCCTGAAGCCCTTTGAAGCAAAGCGTCATGGGCTTGAACACGGTCATCAAAGGGGTATTTCACACCCGCAATTTCTTGGGTGTCTTCGTGTCCCTTACCCGCAATCAAAATGACATCGCGCTCATTTGCAGTTGCCACCACATACAGAATGGCCTTGGCGCGATCCAGCTCTTGGTAGGCGGCATTCGGTGCTTTTAAACCCTTGCACATATCGGCCAGAATGACCTCAGGTAACTCACCTCGGGGGTTATCACTGGTCAATACCACGTGATCTGCAACTGACTCTGCCGCAGCAGCCATCAAGGGGCGCTTGCTGGCATCTCGATCGCCACCACAACCCAAAACACACCACAACTTAGCGCCCAAGGAATTCGCAAAGGGTTTGAGCGCCGACAATGTCTGCGCCACCGCATCAGGGGTATGCGCGTAATCAACCAATGTCAAAGGCAAGTTCACACTTTGCTGCACAGAAACTTTTTCCATGCGGCCAGGCACTGCTTTCAGGGCACTGCAAAGTTGAACAGCCTGCGGCAAGCTCACCCCCAAAGCACGCAAAGAAGCCATGACGCTCAATAAATTGTCGACGTTGTAGTCACCCATCAAGTCAGTTTGCAAAGGCAATACTTGCTCACCTTCAACCACATCAAACGACAGGCCGCTGAGATGACGCTTCAATGTTTTCGCCTGTAAACGAGCTGGCTTGTTTTGGCTTGAGCAAGTCCAGAGGTCGATGGTTTTCGTTTCGCCGCCTAGATTGCTTTTTAAATGAGACGCCAACTGAGCACCTTGCGCATCGTCCACATTGATCACCGCTGCCTGCAGTTCAGGCCAAGCAAACAAGGCTGCCTTGGCCTGCCAATAGGCCGCCATGGAGCCGTGATAGTCCAAATGGTCTTGTGTGAAATTGGTAAAGACGGCCAATTCAATGTGCGTGCCTGCCAAGCGATTTTCAGCAAGGCCAATGGAACTGGCTTCAATCGCACAATAGGTCACACCATCATCGACAAACTTTCTAAACTGCGCCTGCATCAAAACAGGGTCGGGTGTTGTCATGCCAGTGGCATACAAATGCGGCGGTTCACCCACCCCCAGCGTGCCAACGACAGCGCATCGTGTTGCATGATTTTGCTGAGCCAGACCCAGGGCATTGAGCGCTTGCGCCAACCACCAAGTGGTTGAAGTTTTGCCGTTGGTTCCCGTGACGGCCAAAACTTTCAGAGACTTGCTGGGCTGCTCATAGTAAGCATTGGCAATCCAACCTGTATCAGCTTTCAAGCCTGCATAGGCTGCCACTTGCGCTTGATTTTGAATATCACCCACAGACCACTGTTCTAACCATTTCTCAGCGCCTTGTGCCTCAATCAAACATGCACCCGCACCTTGCGACAAAGCAGATGAGACATAGGCTCGACCGTCGGTTGCTGCACCAGGCCACGCAATGAAGCCGTCACCTGGATGAACGGCTCGACTGTCTGTGCACAAATGACCTGTGACGTGTTGACGCAACCAGGCGGCGGCTTGAGTGGGACTGTGCAGTGTTTGCATCAGAACGACTCCTCCACACCCGTGGTCACAATTTGCGGCTTGACGTTCATATCAGGCTGCACACCCAACAAGCGCAGACTTTGCTGAACAGTTTGACTGAAAACAGGCGCGGCCACATCGCCACCGTAGTAGGCACCATTCGAAGGTTCGTCAATCATGACGGCCACCACGATGCGCGGTTTCTCAATGGGTGCCATGCCGACAAAGACGCCTCGATATTTTTTGGTGGCGTAACCTTTGCCCTCTTGCTTGTGCGCAGTTCCTGTTTTGCCACCTACCGAGTAACCAATGGTTTGGGCTTTTTGTGCCGTGCCGCCCGGCCCCGCCGCCAGGTTCAACATGTGCCGCATCGCTTGTGCATTTTCAGGACTGATGACGGGCACACCCGCTGGAATTTGTCCGTTTTTAATGAGCGTTGCAGGCAGCGATTTACCGTCGCTGGCAAAGATGGTGTAGGCGCGCGCCATTTGAAACAGGCTGGTCGAAACACCATAGCCATAACTCATGGTGGCTTGTTCTATGGGACGCCATGTTTTGGCAGCCCGCAGACGACCACT